>SFUD01000152.1 GCA_004561775.1 bacterium
ACTCCTCTTTAATGTCTGTAGCGTTGCCGTTGAGAATATTCACATTCTCTTTGCGTATATCTATGTGGCTGAAGAAGTTGTTCCACATAAATGAGTGGTAGCTCTCCGGATGGTCCTCAGGAATACCTACATACTCATCCATATTAAAAGTTACTACGTTTTTGAAGGAGACCTTCTTCTCGTTGTAGAAGTTGATAAGTTCTCTGTAGGTTCCAAGAGGTGTAGAACCGGTTGGAAGTCCCAATACAAAGGGCTTGTCTTCAGTTGGGTTAAACTCGTTAATTCTCTTTACAATGTATGCTGCCGCCCATTTGGAGAGCTGAGCATAAGAGTCCTGAATAATTAATCGCATAAGTTTTAAATAGTTTGTTTATTGTCATCAATCTCTTTAGTCTGCTTTGTGCCAAGCAGTTCCTTGGCATTCTCTATTGCTGCAGGAGTAAGTTCTTCTCCGCTTAGCATCCTTGCAATCTCCAGCACCCGCTCCTCACTCTTGAGGGTGCGAATGCCGGTCTTTGCACCATCGGGAAGATTCTCCTTATAGACAAGAAGGTGCATTGCTCCCTTAGATGCAATCTGGGGAAGGTGGGTAATGGCAATTACCTGCATCATCTGCCCCATACGGTCTATCATTCTGCCCATCTTCTCTGCCACACTGCCGGAGACTCCGGTATCTATCTCATCAAAGATTAGCGTAGGCATTCCGGTGTATTGCGCAAGCAACGCCTTAAGGCAGAGCATTATTCGGGATAATTCTCCTCCCGATGCCACCTTTGCCAGCGCACCCGGAGCAGGGCTGCCATTTGCAGAGAAGAGAAATGCTATGCTCTCTCCGCCATTCTCGCCAAGCTCTGCCAGCGCACTGAGTTTTGCCTGGAAGAGAGCCTTTGGCATTCCTAAGCTCCTTACCATAGCCTGCAGCTCTTCTGAGAGCCTCATTATTGCCTTTTGCCTTGCCTCTCCAAGTTCTTTGGCCTTCTGGTGCTCTGCTTTGCTCAGCTCTTCAGCCTCCAGACGCATACGGGCTATCTCCTCCTCTCCGGCCTCTCTCTCTGCCAATTGGCTGCTCAATTCCTCCCTGTATGCAATAAGTTGAGCCTCTCCGGAGCAGTCATATTTGTGCAGAAGGTCGTAAATCTGGCCTATCCGCTCCTCCACAGCCTCCAAGCGCTGAGGGTTTATCTCCACCCTCTCTGCATTGGATTCCAGCTCCTCTGCTATATCCTTGCACTCTATTCTGCAGCTCTCTATGCGCTCTGCCAACTGGCCCAGCGCAGGGATATACCCGGTTAACTTTGAGATGCCCGCTGCGGCCTCACGCAAGTTGCGGTTTATGGAGAACTCTTCGCTCTCCATAAGAGCTGCCGCCCTGTAGAGAGCGCTCTTAATCTCCTCTGCGTTGGCAAGTTCCTTCTGCTCCTGTTCAATTGCGGCAAGCTCTCCCTCCTGAAGGTTTGCCTCAATCAATCTCTCCAGTACAAAGGATTTGTACTCATTCTCGCTTATGGAGTTGCGGGCCTTTGATTCTGCCTCCTTAAGCCTTTGCAGCGCATTTTTATAGCTGTTGTGCAGCGTGCGGTATTGCTCCAAAAGCTGCACTGAGCCTGCAAAGTTATCCAGAATGCTCATCTGAAACGCCTCATTGCCAAGCAGCAGCTGCTGATGCTGGGTATGCACATCCACCATTTTGCCGGATAATTCCAAGAGCATCTGCTGTGTGGCGGGCTCGTCATTTACAAATGCCCTGCTTCTTCCGGAGGCGGAGAGGACCCTTCTTATTATAAGTTCGCTCTCCTGCGTTGCGCTGCCATCCTGCCATTTTACCTCTATAGGCATCTCAAACTGGAAGAGGCCCTCAACAATACAGTTCTTATCCCTCTCCTTTATCATTCCCGATTCTGCCTTGCCTCCAAGCAGCAGCTGGAGTGCACCCAATAAAACAGATTTACCGGCGCCAGTCTCGCCGGTAATGATTATCAGGCCCTTGGGGAAATCAAGCTCCAGGGAGCCGATAAGCAGGTAGTTCTCTATAGAGAGGTGCTTCAGCATAGAGCAATTTGGAATCAGCCCTCAATCTTTCTGAAGTAAATCTCGTGGTTGAGATACTCGTCTGTTGCAATCAAAGTTGGCTTTGGAAGCTTCTCGTAGTATTTGGAGATCTCTATCTGTTCTTTATTTTCAAATGTCTCCTCCAGGGTATCTGCGTAATTTGAGAACTCCTCCAGTTTGGAACTGAGTTCCTGCTTAACCTCGCTTGCAATCTGATTTGCCCTCTTGGCAATGATTACTGTAGCCTCATACACATTACCGGTCTCTTTAGCAATCTCCGAGAGATCTCTTGTGATGGTGTTAGTTGGAACCTGTTTGTTAATCTTGTTCTCCATTTCCATTATTTGTTTGTTTTATATAATCAAGTTTTTGTGTCTTCTTGTATAGGTTGTTGAGCTCCCTTGCGTGAGTGGATTCCGGAAATTCGCCCATAAAGGTGTAGTAATCGTCTATGAAGACAAGGTAACGCTCTTTCTGTTTTGCAGGGATGCTGTTATATGCATATTTGTAGGCAGCCATAACGGTGTAGTACATTATCTCCTCCCTGTAGATATTGTCGGCATCCTCTTTCAGTACATTTTTGAGGGCGTAGTGAGCTGCCTTGTAATCCTCTATGTTGTAGTAGAGTTTTGCAGACTCAAAACTCTTCTTGTACAGTCTCTCCTGAAGGTCTGCCAGATAGCCCTCAAAGATATTGTTGTATGGGCTCTCCGGATTGTCCAATATGAACTCATTAATCAGTACCATTGCCTTGTGGGTAGGTACCTGGTCCAGTTCATATCTGTATGTGGCCTCGTAGAGGCATTTGATTCTCAGATAGCGAGCATCCTCTGTGAAGGGGCTTCTTGGAAAGACCTCCACAAATTTTTCAAAACCGCTCTCTGCAGTTTGGTAGTCACCAAATTTGTAGTTGCAAAGGGCTGTGAAATACTGCACGGTATCCTCCTGTGGAGTCCCCTGATATGGGAGTATCAATCCCTCAAAGAGGTCTGCCGCCTTTTTGAATTTTCCTTTGTAGTAGTAGTCAAATGCTCCCTTCATCCTATATTGCGGATCGGGACTCTGCATAAGGGACTCATAGTAGTTCTTACAGGAGTAGGAGGTTAGCAGCATTGCAATGCCTGCAACTATCAGTAGGGTCTTTTTCATCTCTAGTCTTTTTTTCTCT
>SFUD01000153.1 GCA_004561775.1 bacterium
AGGGAGGCCTCGTGCTCAAAGAGAGGGGAGCCCATACGGTCTCTCTCCACAAATCGGGAGTCCTCCTCTACAAAACGCCCCAGAAGCGGAGAGAACCTATGGTGCTGTGGAGAGTAGTTGTCTGTTGGAGCAAACCCTGCCACCCTGCAGAAATGGGTCAAGAAGTAGATGGGGAAGTTTGCCACCCCCTCTCTGCACTCCTCAAGCAGATTTATGCCCCTTACCAGAAAATCAAACATCTCTCTGCTTGCCTCAACCTCCCTTATGCCCTTAAGAACCAGCTCGCTCATAAAGAGCGCTATGCCACCCTTTATTACGGACGACCTTATGGAGAGCAGTTCCCTTACAGGCCTCATCTCCTTTATTACCGGCATACCGTTGCTTCTCTCTACCATCTCCGCCTCCATAATGGAGAGTTTATGCATCCACGCCCTGTAGTTGCTATTGCGGCCTACACCACGCAGAAAGAGAGAGATGCGCCCCTCTTCTCTGGAATAGACCTGCAAGACAAAGGCCTTGTCGCCATACTTTATGGTATTTAAGAGAATAAACTGCATTCAAATATAGAGCGGTTTATCGGGAAGCCCCCTTTAAAAACTCTGCCAGCGCCCGCACTGCCTTTCCTCTGTGGGAGATTGCATTCTTCTGGTGCAGAGTCATCTCTGCAAGTGTGCGGGTGCTCCCCTCCGGTATAAAGATAGGGTCATAGCCAAAGCCCTGCACGCCTGCTCTCTCCCTTGCAATTGTACCCTCCATAACGCCCTCGAACCTGTAGAGGGTTCCATTGAATTTAAGGGCTATGCAGGCTCTGAATCTTGCTGTGCGCGCAGGCGGGTTCTCCCTGTTGCGCTCCTCCACTGCCTGCATCTCTGCCAACACCTTATCCATATTTGCATTATGGTCTTTGCTCGGGCCGGCATATCTTGCAGTAAACACGCCCGGAGCGCCGCCAAGCATATCCACCTCCAAACCTGTATCGTCCGCAAAGCAGTTGCGCCCCAACTTCTCCCAAAGGTAGAGGCATTTCTCCTCCGCATTCTCCTCCAAAGTGGAACCAGTCTCCGGAATATCATCAAAGAGCCCCAGTTCTGCCGGGGTAACAATGGAGATCTCTATCTTCTGCTCTGTCAGGAGGCTCTGCAGTATCTCTCTAACCTCCTGTACTTTATCTCTGTTTCCTGTTGCAAATACCAACTCCATAACTCTAAAAAACTAACTCTTCTCCTCAAAGAGATAAACCTTGTCGGACCTTCTCAACTTTACCTCTCCCACAGGGATTGAACAATACTCTCCCTTCAGAGCCCTCTCTACCGGCTTAAGATCTACCCTCACCTCCTTAACATCCATCTCCTCAACCCCCGTAGTAGGACCAACAATAATAATATGACTCCCCTTTGCCAGCTGGCCGCTCTCCACAAGCACCTCAGCCACACCCAGCTTTGTAAAGAAGTTTGTAACCTTACCAACATAGACCTTAGAGCGTGTGGCCTTGCTGCCATATACACTGCTCCACTCGCCCAGCCGCGCGCCCATATAGTAACCATCCCAGAAGCCCCTGTTGAAGACCTGCTCCAGATTCTCCTTCAGCTCCTTTGCAAGTTGCGGCGTAAAAGAGCCCTGCTCCACCGCATCCAGAGCGCCTCTGTATGCAGATGCCACCTTCTTCACATACTCCGCGCTGCGTGCCCTTCCCTCTATCTTAAAGAGAGAGACACCTGCATCTGCCATAAGATTCACAAACTCTATTGTGCACAAATCCTTTGGCGACATTATGTACTTGTTGTCTATCTCCAGCTCCGCGCCGGTCTCCCTGTCCCTCACAATATAGCCTCTGCGGCACAACTGATAGCAGGCGCCCCTGTTGGCAGAGGCATTATACTCGTGCAGGCTAAGATAGCATTTTCCCGATACAGCCATACAGAGAGCCCCGTGGCAGAACATCTCTATCTTTACCAGTTGGCCGCCCGGACCGCAAATTCTCTCCTCCACAATAGCCTTATGTATCTCCTTCACCTGAGTAAGGGTAAGCTCCCTTGCAAGCACCACCACATCTGCATATTGGGCATAGAAACGCAGCGCCTCCAGATTGGAGACATTCAACTGGGTGGAGATATGCACCTCCAATCCTATAGAGCGCGCATAGAGGATTGCAGCCATATCGGAGGCAATAACAGCTGTAACGCCTGCCTCCTTGGCAGCATCCAGCGCCTGACGCATAGGCGCAAGGTCTGCATTGTAGAGAACAATATTAAGAGTAAGGTAGGTGCGCACACCGTGTGCAGAGCAAATCTCCACAATCTTGCTCAAATCCGACGGCTGGAAATTATTGGCAGAGTGCGACCGCATATTAAGGTTGCCTATTCCAAAATAGACAGAATCCGCCCCACCCTGAATTGCAGCCATAAGCGCCTCAAAATTACCGGCGGGCGCCATCACCTCAAATCTCTTCATAACAATTCATAAATTTTTCCAAGCACCTCCTCCGGTTTTATACCATAGAGACACTCATAATTCTCTTTAGCGCAAGGTTTGTTGCCAAAGATAGAGCAGGGGCGGCAAGGAAGTTCTCTCTGCAGGGCATTCCCCGGCTTCTGTCCCCACCCGTAAAAACCTGCGTATGGATGGGTAGCTCCCCACACAGAGACCACAGGTACCTCTGCAAAGGAGGCAAAATGCATATTTGCAGAGTCCATAGTAACCATAAGGTCCAGAGTGCGCATAAACTCTATCTCCTGGCTCAGCGAGAATTTGCCGCAGAGAGACTCCACCCCCTTGAAACGGCTCTCCCATCCTGCCAGAATCTCCTTTTCGGAGGCGCCCCCGCCAAAGAGATAAACCTTAACATTCTCATCCTTAGAGAGATGCTCAACCACCCTCTCCATATATTCCACCGGCCAGGCCTTACCCTTATGCGCTGCAAATGGCGCAATACCTATCCTGCGCACCAGACTATTGCCTGCCTTGCGCGGAGGCAGCGGCCTCTCTGTAAAGTGCAAATCTGCCAACCCGCACTTAACCAGCACCTCTTCATACCCGCGCATACTGCTCCTCAGGGGCACAAGCACCTTATTCTTCTCCCTTGTAAGAGCCCTCCTTGCAGAGCGGTTCTTATCCAAAGAGTGAGACTCTATTCCCGATAGGGAGAGGCGCAATCTCATAAGCTTGCTGCGGAGCACATTGTGTATATCCGCAACCGCTGTTGGCTTTAGGC
>SFUD01000154.1 GCA_004561775.1 bacterium
TATTACGCTTGCGGGCCACTTCTTTGCTATAAAGTGGTCGAACTTGTTAAGGTCGAAGGCAGGCCTGCGGTAATAGACAAATGAGCTTATGCCGTACTCCTCCACTTCGCTCTCCCCATGATGATGGTGGTGGTGGTGCCCATGCTCATGCTCATGCTCGTGCTCATGCTCATGTTCGTGCTCGTGCTCATGTTCGTGCTCATGCTCATGCTCATGTTCATGCTCATGCTCATGTTCGTGGTGCCCGTGGTGCTCTTCGTGCTCATGCTCCTCCTCATCCTCTTCATGCAGGTGCGGGTGTGCTGCAAGCTCTTCGTCCTCTGTGGCGGCGCGCTCCACGCCCTCCACCCAGGCGGCAGATCGGGAGACTGCCTCAAAGTTGAAGAGGCCCGTGTTGAGCAATCGGGACAAATCTACCTTGCACCAGTCGCACTCTATGATTTCTGCTTTTGGCTGCAGCGCGCGAATTATGCTCTTTATCTCTTTTAGCTCCTCCGGTGTTACCTCAGATGCCTTGTTTAGCAGTATCATATTGCAGAACTCTATCTGCTGAATTATGAGGTTTTCTATATCTTCCTCTTCCAACTCTTTGGAGGTAAGGGCGTTGCCGCAGCCAAACTCGCTCTTTAGCCTAAGCGCATCTACAACTGTTACTATGTTGTCCAGCCGGGCCAGACCATCTTTGGCAAATTGCGGCACAAGTCGCGGCATGTTGCAGATGGTGGAGGCAATTGGCGCGGGCTCGCAGATTCCGCTGGCCTCTATTACAATGTAGTGGAATTTCTGCATTGTGATTATGTCGTGCAATTGCGATACAAGGTCCATCTGAAGGGTGCAACAGATGCATCCGTTCTGCAGTGCCACCAGGCTCTGGTCTTTTGCGCCAACTATGCCACCCTTCTCTATAAGGTTGGCATCTATGTTTACCTCTCCAATGTCGTTTACAATTACCGCAAAGCGGATGCCCTGCGCATTGGTAAGAATATGATTAAGAAGTGTTGTCTTCCCGCTTCCCAAATATCCGGTGAGCAATAGCACCGGTGTGTAAAACTTCTCCATATTTTTGTTAATCGTTTAGTACCTTCAATGATTTTTTTGGCGTAATGCCCATCTCCTTAAGTTCTTCCAGCCTGCGCATTACATTGCCTTTGCCGGTGGAGAGCCTGTTCTGGGTCTCTGCAAACTTATTCTTAAGGGATGTTATCCTGTTATCTATGTCGGCCATATCCTCTGTAAATCCAACCATTTTGTCGTAGAGGTCGGCCGCCTTCTTTACTATATTCTCCACATTTTTGTTCTGACGGTCGTACTGCCACAGGTTGAAGGCAAGTTGCAGGGCCATCAGAAGGTTGCTTGGGGAGATTATTATTATTCTCTTTTTGTAGGCCTCCTGACTTAGCGACGGCGCTCTGCGCATTGCTGCTATGTAGCTGCTCTCGTTTGGAACAAAGAGGAGTACAAAGCCTATGGCATCTTCCACCAGTTTGCTGTAGTCTTTTGCGGCAAGTTCGTCCACGTGCCTGCGCAGGCTCTTTACGTGCTCATTCATAAGACGTTCGTACTCCGCATCGCTGGTGGCTGCCACAGCATTGGAGTAGTTTGTGATGGAGACCTTTGAGTCTATTACCACAGATCTTCCCTCCGGGAAGCGCACTATTACATCGGGACGAAAATTTTTGCCCTCCTCGTCCTTAATGTTCTCTTGCACAAAGTATTCCCTATCTTTTGCCAGGCCGCTGCTCTCCAGAATGCTCTCCAGCACCATCTCGCCCCAGTCGCCCTGCGTCTTGTTCTCTCCCTTGAGCGCTTTGGTAAGGTTGGCGGCATCTGTGCCAATTCTGCTGGTCTCCTCCCGGAGGCTCTTTACGGCGTGCTCCTGCTCTTGCTGGAAGAGTTTGAGTGTCTGCTCAAAGGAGCTTGTTATCTTGTCTTTGTTGAGCGCATTCTGTTTGCTGTTCTCCTCCACACTCTTGCGGAATGCCTCAAACTGCTCTTTAAGGGGCTTCAGAAGCTCTCCCATCTGCGCACGGTTGTTCTCCTGCAGCTGCTCCTGCTTGCTTGCCAGCTCCTGCGAGGTGTTCTTCTGCATCTCCTGCCTAAGCGTCTCAAAGCGCTGATTCCACTGCTTCTCGCTCTCCTCCCTAAGCTTCTGGGAATTCTCTCTCTCCCGATTTATTGCCGCCTCAGCCCGCGCCTGCTCTGCGGCCAGCTGTTCTGCTGCTCGGGCCTGCTCAGTTGCCAATTGTTCCGCTGCACGTGCCTGCTCAGTTGCCAATTGCTCTGCCGCCCGCGTCTGCTCTGCAGTCAATTGCTCTGCTGCCCGCGCCTGCTCTGTGGCCAATTGCTCTGCCGCTCGTGCCTGCTCTGCTGCCAGTTGCTGCTGCAGCGACTCTGCCAGCGCCTTTCCAGCGGCGCGCTCCCTGTTTAGCAGCAGAAAGCCTGTGCCAATGCCTGCCGCCAATCCTACCACCAATGCAATAATTGTCTCCATACTAGCTCTTTATATTTGTAAGTCTCTCCCAAAGCCAATTTGGAATCATCCTCCAGAAGAGGCAGAGTATCTTATATTTGTAGTCTATAATCACGCTTCGTTTGCGGGCAAGGATGGCCTTGACAATCTTTTGTGCCACATAGTGCTTCTCTAGCAGCAGAGGATATTTGGAAGAGCCAAGGAAACCCGTTGCAACAAAGCCTGGTCTAATATCGGTGAAGGAGATATTGTATCTTTCCATACTGCTGAGTTGTGCCAGCGCTTGCGCATAAATCCACTGATAGCGTTTTGTGGCAGAGTAGGAGGGGGCTGCCCCAAGTCCTTTTGTGCCGGCAACGCTGGAGATAAATGCTATGTGTCCGCCGCCCCTCTCTTTAAACCAATCAAAAGCCGCATCCACCATCTGCGTGAAACCCAACGCATTGGTAATAACAGTCTCCCTCTCAATTCTCCCATCCAGAGCCATATTCTTGAATCCTATTCCCGATGAGTGAATGTACATATCCATTCCGCCCATCTCCTCCACAAGCCCCAACAGCCTCTCCGGCGCATCCGACGCAGTAACGTCTATTTGCCGGATGAATACACGCTGCGGTGCTACTGCCTCAAACTCCTGCAGCAGCTCCAGGCGCCTTCCGCACACACCAACAATGAAGCCCCTCTTCAGGAGCTCCAACGCAATCTCCCGACCCAAGCCGGAGGTGGCACCCATA
>SFUD01000155.1 GCA_004561775.1 bacterium
TTGCCTTGCGGATATCCTCCTTAAGGTTGATGATTATGTTCTGATCCTGTGCGGTAGGACGTGAAACTGTACCTGCTGTCTGGCCAGTACCTTTATCATATACAGGGTTTCCGAGGTCATCAACAACAACGTTACCTGCAGCATCGTATGCATATACCGGATAAATAGGGGCCCAGCTGCGCGCTACATCAAATGGGTTGGAAGCCTTACCTGCATCCTCAAGGACACCTCTTGACTGGGTGTTTGAGTATGAGAGGTTCATACCAATCTTAAGCCATTTCTTAAGCTGTGAGTTTACATTTGCACGGAGTGTGAAACGCTCATAACTTGAACCTGTAACGTAAGCATCCTCGTTCAGGTATCCTGCAGAGATGTAGTAGTCCAATTTGTCGTTTGCGCCGGATGCGGAGAGAACATACTCCTGGCGGAGTGATGAATCAAACATTGCATCGTAGAACGGATCATAGTAACGGAACTGAGCGTTAGGGTTGAGCTTGCCGTCTGTGCCTACAAGCTGCTCGCCTGCAGGGATGATGAAGGAGTTGTAGTTGCCCAGCTCATCAAGCAGGTTGGCAGATGCAGTTGCATTTGCCTGTGCAAGGTTGCCGCCGTTTGATGCCCACTCTGTATTTCTGATACCATACCAGGTAAGCTCATAGAACTCTTTAGGATCTTTGGCAAGATTGTATTCAGAGACACCGCGGCTATTTACTCCAAGGGTGCCTTTGAAGGTAATCTGAGGAGTGATTGAACGACCCTTCTTGGTTGTAACCAATACAACGCCGTTTGCAGCGCGGGAACCGTAGAGTGAGTTGGATACAGCGTCCTTTGATACTGTAAGAGACTCAATATCTGCAGGGTTGATATCTGAAAGGCTGCCGTTGTATGGAGCGCCGTCCAATACTATAAGGGCTGTCTTGCCTGCGTTGATGGAACCGATACCACGAACAACAATAGAAGCATCGCTACCAGGCTGACCGGAACTTGATATAACTGTAACACCTGCTACAGCTCCCTCCAATGCCTTTGTTACTGATGACTGAACTGAGTTGTCGATAATCTCTTTCTTAAGAGATGATACAGAACCAACAAGGTCCTCTTTTCTCTTTGTGCCAAATGCTACAACTGTAACATCATCCAACGATACAGCTTCAGCTACAAGGTTTACGTTGACAACACCGCGTTTCTCAACTTTAACCAGCTGAATTGCATATCCCATGAGAGAGACCTCCAAAGTGGCATTTGCATCTGCTCTGAGTTTATACTCTCCCAACTCGTTAGTGTAGGCGCCGTTTTGTGTGCCGGCAACCTTAACGTATGCGTACGCTACAGGCTCGCCTGTGGTCGCATCCTTAACAACACCCTTTACATCTATGTTCTGAGCGGAAAGTGCCGCCGCAAACATAACTAAAAGGGTTGCGAAAAAGAGTTTAATCTTCATAGAATGAATTAGTTAATTAATAATAAAGTTATTTAGTTGATCATCTTTTTCTCTCTATAAATGCAAACTATGTGAACTGCAAAGATAATGCTTTTATTGCAAAATCAAATAATTTTCAAATTTTTAGTGAATTTAATTTGGAATATTTCAAAAAAATATATATGCAAATCGCAACTAAAATGATTAAATTAGTAATGAATTAAAACAAATTCTTTAATTTTGCTTTATGATGCAATCTGTGGAATTGTTGCAGGATAAGCCATTTGCTTACATTTTAGTGCTTGAAATCTGTTACAATTTTGTAAAGAAGTCTTAAATTTGTGTTTTAAACTTGATTATGATAGGGGTTTTTGATTCCGGCTTAGGTGGTCTCTCTGTTTGGAACGAAATAATAAATATTCTTCCAAATGAGCAAATAGTATATTTTGCTGATTCGGGCTATTGTCCTTATGGCAACAGAACAAGGGAGGATATAACTCAAAGGGTAAAGCTTATTACAGATTTTCTCATCTCCAAGGGCGTCTCTCTGATTGTGGTTGCCTGCAATACCGTAACCGCTGCATCAATTGATTATCTTAGAGAGAATTATACTATCCCGTTTGTTGGTATGGAACCCGCAGTAAAACCCGCAATATTAAACTCTAAAAGTGGCGTTGTGGGTGTGCTTGCAACAAAAGGCACTCTAAATGGCGCGCTCTACAAAAGGACACTGAACAAATATAAGCAGGGTACAATAGTGCTTGAACAGGCAGGAGAGGGGCTTGTGGAGCTTGTGGAGGCCGGAGAGACCTCTTCTGCAAAGGGGAGGGAGCTGCTGGAGAGGTATCTCTTGCCTATGCTGGAGCAGGGGGCAGACCATATTGTACTGGGATGCACTCACTACCCTTTTCTTACAAAGCAGATAAGAGAGATAGCAGGCCCTGAGGTGGAGATTGTAAATCCTGCACCTGCCGTTGCACGCCGCACTGCAGAATTGCTTGCAAAGAATGCTGCAGATTCCCTCTGCAATGCGCAGAGCATCGGGAGTAATTCCAGCAAATATACCTTTTACACAACAGGAGCCAACGGAGATATAATTAAAAAGCTGGCAGCATGCAGCAACTGCAATTTTGCAGATTGCATACATACTGTCAGCCTTTAGTCTCTTCTTTGGAGTCTCTCGATTATTATTTGAGATACTCGTCAAGCAGCGCCTCTATCTCATCCTCCTTAACTTGGCGTTTAATGATTGTACCATCTGAAGTAACAAAGATATTCTGAGGGATATATTTTACCATATACAGAGATGCCACCTCATTGTTCCAATATTGCAGGTCCGATACGTGGCTCCAGGTGAGTTTGTCTGCTTTTATGGCCTCTACCCAAGCCTCTTTCTCAGCATCAAGTGAAACACCAATTATTCCAAGACCCAGCTTGTGGTATTTCTCATAAATCTTTATGAGTGTAGGGTTAAAGTGTCTGCAAGGCGAGCACCAGGAAGCCCAGAAATCTATCATTGTAACCTTGTAGTCCTTAATGAACTCGTAGAGATTGACAGGGTTGCCCTCCGGGTC
This sequence comes from bacterium, assembly GCA_004561775.1. Lineage (GTDB taxonomy): Bacteria > Bacteroidota > Bacteroidia > Bacteroidales > UBA932 > Egerieousia. Next base: position 2,995 of record SFUD01000155.1, read on the forward strand.
GTTTTGAGTAAAATCCGGAGCCTTGGCGCCCGGCTCAAGCGCTTTGAGTCTCTTTACGGTACCCAGTGCAGAGATAATATTATGGTTCTCAGAATACTCTGGCAGCGCCTGGAATGCCTCAAGTCTGGCTTTGGCGGAATCTGCAGAGATCTCCTCTATATTGGAGAGAAGCTCCATAAGGGCAATCTGGGAATAAGGA
>SFUD01000156.1 GCA_004561775.1 bacterium
TCCCGACTACTCCTCTATGGGATTGAAAGAGATTATTCAGGCATTTGAAGAGATGTTGGCCCGCGGAGACCAGCAGGAATTGTACAAATATTCGGATGTCATAAAGGCCTCTTTTTATAAAGTGCTCAAGAGAGAGAAGATTGCAGCCGGTGCCTTTGAGGATGGCGCCGCAACAGCAGAGGGGGAGCAGAAAGAGAATCCTTTCCTGGAGATAGAGAAGGGATTTAAGGAGCTCTTTGCAAAGTACAGGAGTGAGCGTACGCTTTATGTACAGGATATGGAGAGGGAGAAGAACGAGAATCTTGCCAAGAAGATGGCTATAATTGAGGAGCTTAAGGGACTGTTGGAGAAGGCGGAGGATGTGAACCAGACCTTCCCTGCATTCCGTGACCTTCAGGCCAGATGGAAGGAGATAGGACAGATTCCGCAGGCCAATGTCAAGGAGGTATGGGATACCTATCAGCACCTTGTGGAGAAGTTCTACGATTATATTAAGATAAACAACGAGTTCAGGGATTTGGACTTCAAGAAGAATATGGAGGCCAAGACCGCCCTCTGCGAGCGCGCGGAGGCGCTGGAGAAGGAGCCTAATGTGGTTAATGCCTTTAAGGAGCTGCAGAATCTGCACAATGAGTGGAAGGAGATTGGCCCTGTGGCAAAGGAGTTCAGAGAGAGTATCTGGGAGCGCTTTAAGGCTATTACCGCATCCATAAACAAGAAGCATCAGCAGTTCTTTGAGAATCTGAAGGATGAGCAGAAGAAGAATCTGGAGCTTAAGGAGGCTATATGCGTGCGTGCGGAGGAGATTGCCAATAAGGTAGTTGAGGATTCCAACGAGTGGAATATGCTCTCCAAGAAGATGGAGGCGCTCCAGGAGGAGTGGAAGGGAATAGGCTTTGCTTCCAAAAAGGATAATCAGAAGATTTATGCGCGTCTGAGAGAGGCTTGCGACAAGTTCTATAATGCCAAAAGAGATTACTATGCCAACTTCAAGAATGTGATGCAGGAGAATCTTGCCAAGAAGGAGGCGCTCTGCCAGCAGGCTGAGGAACTTATGACTAGCCAGGATTGGAAGAGGGTTACAGACCAGCTCATTGCTCTTCAGAAGCAGTGGAAGGAGATTGGCCCTGTTGCCAGAAAGCAGTCGGATGCAGTATGGAAGAGATTCCGCGCGGCGTGTGATACTTTCTTTAACAATAAGGCCAAGCATTTCAGCAGCGACGAGGAGGAGTATGCAAAGAATCTTGCTGAGAAGAGAGCTGTTATTGAAGAGATACGCGCCTATGCAATTACAGGTGACAAGGAGGCCGATGTGGCTGCAATGCGCGGCTTTATAGATAAGTTTAATGAGATAGGCTTTGTTCCGTTCAAGGAGAAGGCTGCAGTTCAGCAGGCCTTCAATGCGGTTATGGATGAGAAGTTTGGTCAGATAAGGAATATTGCAAACGAGAAGGAGCTCTCCAAGTTTAAGAAGAGAGTTGCAGATATAAAGAGCAACGCCAAGGGAGGAGAGCGCAGCCTTAAGTTTGAGAGAGATAAGCTTCTGCAGAGATTCCGCAAGATGGAGCAGGATATAGCGGTGCTTGAGAATAATATGGGCTTCTTTGCCAAATCAAAGAATGCGGAGATATTCAAGGCGGATATCCAGAAGAAGATTGCAGATGCAAGGGAGGAGATGGCAAGGCTTGAGGAGAAGATTAGGATGATTGATAAAGAGTTTTAATTATGAATAAAAATACAATTATAGGATTTGTGCTAATTGGAGCCATTCTTTTGGGCTTCAGCTGGTACAACTCCAAAATATATAAAGAGCAGCAGAGGCTTAAATTTGTTCAAGATTCAACCGCGGCGGTTTTGGCTGCAGAGCAGGCTAGGGTTGCAGACTCCATAAGGAGAGCCAATGGTGATACCGTAGAGGTTAAGGTTATGGTAGATTCCCTTAAGAGTGCGGTTGCAGCGCCAATCTATCAGGATAGCCTGCTGGAGGCAGCAAGCAAGGATGCCGGCCAATTGGTTAAATTGGCAAATGACAAGATGGAGCTGACTCTTACCACAAAGGGAGCCCAGCCGTACGAGGTGCTTCTTAAGGAGTTTTTTAAGTATGACAGCACCGGGCTCTATCTTATAAATGGCGGGGGCAGCAATTTTGCAATGAATATCTACGCAGGCCAGCAGCTCTATACATCAGATTTTAACTTTGCTTTGGTTGAGAGCACGGATTCTTCTGCAGTTATGCGCCTTAATTTCAATCAGGGCGCATATATAGAGCATAGCTATACTTTGCCATCGGGAAGCTATATGGTAGACCTTAAGGTAAAGATGGTGGGAATGAATGCGCTCATAAAGAGAAATGTCTCCTCTATAGGTGTGGATTGGAACCTCAATCTGCCGCGCTTGGAGAAGGGATATGATAATGAGAAGAACTATTCTACTATTGTTTATAAGTATCCGGGCGATGACGCGGTTGAGGATTTGGGTCTTAGAAGGGACCAGGCAGAGCAGAAGCTCAATACCAAGGTTGAGTGGTTTGCATTCCAGCAGCAGTTCTTCTCCGCAATACTCTATTCGCCGGATAATTTCACTTCAGGCACTCTCTCGCAGCAGTTCTATCCGGAGAATAATCGGGAGGGAAACCTTATGGCTTGCAAATCCTCTATGGAGGTTGCTTACCAGCCAGGGGAGTCTGTTGAGATGCCTTTCCAATTCTACTTTGGTCCTAACCACTTTAAGACTCTCAGAAGCTATGACCACAGTTTTGAGAAGATTGTGCCGCTTGGAGGATGGCTCATTGGCTGGATAAACAGGGTGATTATCATCAACTGCTTTGATTTTCTCAATGGCTTCTTCTAAGGTGCATTGTCCGTCAAAGTATGTAAAGAGTTCTTTGTAGCCTACGGTGTTGAGTGCATTTTGTTGACGGAAGGGTAGGGCGCGTCGGGCTTCGTCTTCCAATCCTTGTTTCATCATCAGTTCTACGCGTTGGTTGATGCGCTCGTAGAGCTCTTCGCGTGGTCGTGTCAATCCAATCTTGATGATGCGGTATGGCAGTTTCTCTTTATGCCGTCCGATGAGTGATGAGTAAGGTTGTCCGGTGATGTGGCAAATTTCCAGGGCGTGAATCACGCGTCGTGGATTGTGTATGTCGACGCGTTCGGCCCAAACGGGATCTAATTGCTTCAATTCTTCCA
>SFUD01000157.1 GCA_004561775.1 bacterium
TTGGCAACGACTTCAGACTTGACCCGCTCTTTACCGGCAAGGATGGCTCAACAAAATTCTTTGTTTATGGCCTCACCGATGTATTTACAGAAGAGATAAAGGGCGCCAACTATGTAGCCAATCCGGGCTGCTTTGCAACTGCCATACAGTGCGCGGTTGCGCCGCTTGCCGCAAGTGGCAGCATTATTGACGATGTGCACGTTACAGCCATTACAGGCTCTACCGGCGCAGGCAAGAAACTGGCAGAGACCGGCCACTTCAGCTACAGGAGCGACAATATCTCCATCTATAAGCCCTTTACCCACCAGCATCTGGGCGAGATTTACCGCACGATAAAGAGGCTCAGCGGAATTGAGGAGCCTTACAAGGTGAATTTTGTACCTATGAGAGGCGACTTTACCAGAGGCATATTTGCAAGCGTATATACAAAATGGAGGGGCTTTAAAAGCACCAACGGAGAGGTTGTAGAGTCCCAGGAGGAGGCTGTAGAGTTCTACAAGAAGTTCTACTCCGGCAGGCCGTTCATTACCGTTTCGGACTCCCCTATCAGCCTTAAAGAGGTTGTGAATACAAACAAATGCTTTCTGCACATAGAGATGCATAACGGATATATTCATATTACCTCCATTATAGACAACCTTGTAAAGGGCGCTGCCGGACAGGCTGTGGAGAATATGAACCTTATGTTTGGGCTGGACGAGAGGGCAGGACTGAAACTTAAACCATCAGCATTTTAATTACTACTAGACATGAATCTCTTTGACGTATATACATTGTGGGACATTGAGCCTGTAAAGGCCTCGGGAACAAAGGTTTGGGATAGTAATGGCATAGAGTATCTAGACCTTTACGGAGGACACGCCGTAATAAGCATAGGACATTGCCACCCAACCTATACCTCTATGCTCCACGCCCAGTTGGATAAGCTTGGCTTCTATTCCAATGCAGTGCAGAATTCACTCCAGAGAGAATTGGCAGAGGAGCTTGGCAATATCTGCGGCTACCCGCAATACTCTCTCTTTCTCTGCAATTCGGGAGCAGAGGCCAACGAGAATGCAATGAAGGCCGCCTCCTTCCAGACCGGCAGAAAGAGAATCCTTGCAATTGGCAAGGCCTTCCACGGCAGAACTTCAGGCGCGGTGGAGGCTACAGACAATCCAAAGATTCAAGCCCCATTCAACAGAAACAGCAATATCACATTTATACCTATTAATGATATTGATGCGCTGGAGAGCAACCTAAAGAGCCGTCAGTACGCCGCCTTCATATTTGAGGGGATTCAGGGCGTTGCCGGCATCTATGAGCCCTCTGTGGAGTATCTGCGCAGGGCAGAAAAGCTCTGCAAAGAGACAGGCACAATTCTCATTGCAGATGAGGTTCAATCGGGATGCGGAAGAACAGGAGACTTCTTTGCCCACCAGAAGAGCGGCGTAAAACCGCAGATAATTACTATGGCAAAGGGCACAGGAAATGGCTTCCCGATAGGTGCAGTGCTTCTCTCAGGCGACATTAAGGCGGAGAAGGGTATGCTTGGCACCACTTTTGGCGGAAACCACCTTGCTTGCACTGCAGCAATTGCGGTTATGAAGGTTCTCCGAAAGGAGAATCTGCTGGAGAATGCCCGCAAGATGGGCGACTATCTGCTTAATGCCCTGCGTGGCAACAAGGCTATCAAGGAGCTAAGAGGCAGGGGCTTGATGATTGGCATAGAGCTGCAGCCGGAGTATGAGGATTTGCGCAACAGGCTGCTCTTTGAGGAGCATATCTTTACAGGTGGCGCAGGCAAGCGCGTAATAAGGCTGCTGCCTCCGCTCTGTATTAGCAAAGAGGATTGCGATAGATTTATTGAGGCATTTAACAAACTTACAAAATGAGACATTTTACATCTGTTCACGATATTGGAGATTTGAAATCTGCTCTTGAGAGGGCAAGATTTGTTAAGGAGAATCCCTTTGCAGACAAGGAGCTGGGAAGAGACAAGACTATGCTTCTTATCTTCTTCAACTCCAGCCTCAGAACAAGGCTGAGCACCCAGAGGGCTGCAATGAACCTGGGTATGAATGTTATTGTTCTGGATGTAAATCAGGGTGCGTGGAAATTGGAGACAGAGCGCGGCGTTGTTATGGACGGCGACAAGTCTGAGCACATTCTGGAGGCTATTCCTGTAATGGGTTCTTACTGCGATATTATAGGTGTGCGTTCATTTGCAGGTCTTACAGACAAGAGCGCAGACTATTCGGAGAATATTCTGAGCCAGTTCATTAAATATTCCGGCAAACCGGTTGTGAGTATGGAGGCTGCCACAGGCCACCCTCTGCAGGCATTTGCAGATATAATTACCATAGAGGAGCACAAAAAATGCGCTCGTCCTAAGGTGGTTATGACTTGGGCTCCCCACCCTAAGGCGCTTCCGCAGGCTGTGCCAAACTCCTTTGCGCAATGGAGCGCTGCTGCAGGTTATGATGTAACCGTTGTGCAGCCGCACGGCTATGAGCTTAGTCCGGAGTTTACAAAGGGTTGCAAGATAGAGTACAATCAGGACAAGGCTCTGGAGGGGGCAGACTTTGTATATGCAAAGAACTGGTCTGTATTTGATGATGCCAACTACGGAAAGGTTATCTGCAAGGATATGGATTGGACCGTATCGGAGAAGAAGATGGCTCTTACAAACAACGCCTTCTTTATGCACTGCCTTCCTGTAAGGAGAAATATGATTGTTACAGATGCTGTCATTGAGTCTCCTCAATCTATTGTTATTCCGGAGGCTGCCAACAGGGTTGTCTCTGCGCAGACTGTGATTAAGGATATTCTTAAGACCTTATAGCCTTTGCAATATGAAAGTTACGGTAGTAAAGATTGGCGGAAACATTGTAGATAATCCGGCCGCACTGGAGCTCTTCCTCAAAAATTTTCAAAAGTTGGAGGGCCCGAAGGTGCTTATTCACGGAGGCGGAGCCATTGCAAGCCAGCTCTCCAAGAAGCTTGGGCTGGAGGTTAAGATGCACAATGGCAGGCGCATTACAGACCTTGAGACACTTAAGCTTGTTACAATGGTCTATGCGGGCCTCATTAACAAGCAGATTGTTGCAGCTCTGCAGAGTTTGGGCTGCAATGCCCTTGGGCTCTGCGGTGCAGATGGCGATACCGTTCCTGCCAAGATGCGCCAGAGT
>SFUD01000158.1 GCA_004561775.1 bacterium
ATCTCCTCTCCTACCAACAATGCGGTTGGCAAGGATGGAGGCACTGTAACACTCTCCTTCTCATCGGCAATTGAATGGACAGCAACTTCCAGCGCCACTTGGTGTACCCTCTCTGCCAGCAAAGGAGATGGCGGAAACAGCCTCTCCATAAAGGTAACCTGCGCAAAGAATGAGACTTATGACTCCAGAACTGCAACGGTTACAATCAAATCCGGCGGAACAGTGGCAAAGAGCATCACTATTGAGCAGGATGCCAAGGACGGACTTATTATCTCCTCCAACAGGATGGATTTGAACAATGATGCGCAGCAGATTACAATTACCCTGCAGAAGAACGTGGAGTACACCTACACTATTAACGGAGAGTGGATTACCCCTGTAACCGCGTCTTCTGTAGAGACAAAGGCTCTTTCAAACGAGACACTTAAATTTAACGTTGCAGAGAATACAACGTACGACAACAGAGAGGGCTCAATCACCTTCAAATCTGCCAAGGGAGACCTCAGTTCCACCGTTACAATCTACCAGTCTCAGGTAAATGCCATAATAATCTCCAAAAAAGATGTTGCAATTGATGCAACGGAGCAGGTTTTGAATGTTGCAATAAAGACAAATGTAGATTTTGAGGTCTCCATACCGGAAGATGCAAAGAGCTGGATCTCTGTAGCCTCCACAAAGGCTCTTGTGGATAAGACCGTCACCCTCTCCATAAAGGAGAATGAGTTGGCAGATGAGAGAAAGGCCTCAATAACCATTAAGGATAGCAAGACACAGGCTTCCGACATCCTTAACATTACACAGAACGGCAGGGATGGAGTAATTATTTTGGGAGAGAAGATGGCAGAGGTTGAGGCTTCGGCCGGCTCACAGGAGATAACGGTATTCCACTCGGAGGCAATTGCGGCAGAATGTGAAGAGACTTGGGTTACCGTCTCTGTTGTTGAATCTCCAAACGAGAGTACAACAAAATATAAGATTACCTGGGTTGCCAACGATGAGTCTCTGGAGAGAGAGGCCAAGATTCTCTTTAAGGAGACCAAAGCTGAGGGCAAGAGCGACACCTTTACGCTTAAACAAAAGGGCGCCAAAGGATTTCTTTCAGCCAAGACTCCGGGACTATACAATCTGGAGAGCGAAGAGGCGGAATATACCTACAGCAAATATGAGCATCTGCTTGTCATTGCGCCGGCTGTCTCAGCTGCAAAGGGCTATTTCAGACTTGTGCAGAACAAGGAGAATGCCTTTTTGAGCGTTGAGAACATTCCGGATATGGCCGGACTCGCTGCAGAGTCCACTGTAGAACTGCAGATAGTTCAGAACATAACAACCAGAATGCAATATTCTCACAAGAGAGTCTTTACGGTTGCAAAGATTAGCGAGAATCTTGTATGGCTCAAATCGGAGAGCGACAACATTGGTCTTGTAATTCAAATGAAGTAAGATTTTCAAATGAAATAAGAGTATGAAGAGAATCTTTTTAAATATAGTTTTGGCATTAAGCCTCCTTACCGCAACTGCAATAGAGGCTTGGGCAGTTAAGGCAATACCTACCCCTGTCTCTGTAAGACAACCGGACGGGTCTGTAATAAAGGTAATGATTCACGGCGACGAGTACCTCAACTGGATGACCTGCGGCAATAGAATAGTTGCATACGGCAGCGACGGCTATCTGCACTACGCCTCCATTATGGCAGACGGAAAAAAGGTGCTTGGCGGCAGAGTCTCCGGCAGCGGCGCTCTTATGACAAATGGCTCTGCGCCAAATCCCCCTGCAGCTGCAATAGAGTATGCAAATGATATAAGAGCCAGATATACTGCATCCAACACCCCTAATAAGTCCATCTCTTTGGGAGAGAAGAAGTTTCTTGTACTTCTTGTGGAGTTTCAGGATATACCCTTTACAGTAAAGGATGCACACCAGGCCTTTAGCGATATGCTCAACAAGGAGGGCTATTCCGATAATGGCGGGACGGGTTCTGTAAAGGATTATTTCCAGGCAAACTCATTAGGCAAGTTTAACCCGGAATATGTTGTGGCCGGTCCTGTAAAGGTTAGCCAGAAGGCCTCTTACTACGCCTCTACAGACAACGGAATGTCGCAATACCCCAAACCGGGCACACCTGCGCTTATTATTGAGGCCTGCGACTCCCTTCTGAAAAAGGGCTTTGATTTTGCACCATACGACTTGGATGGTGACGGCACCTTGGAGAATATCTTTCTCTACTATGCAGGTCACAACTATGCAGAGGGTGCTGCAAATACAATCTGGCCTCACTCCTGGGCAATCTACTCCGGCGGCAAGACCTATTCAGGCAAACTGCTGGGCCATTATGCCTGCTCATCAGAGCTGAAGGGATCCTCCGGCACAACAATGGCAGGTATAGGCACATTCTGCCACGAGTTTGGTCACGTGCTGGGCCTCCCGGACTTTTACGATACCGACTATGAAAAGCAAGGCAGTGGCGACGGCCTGGAGAATGTCTCTCTTATGTCTTCCGGAAACTACAACAACTCCGGAAAGACACCGCCATATTTTAACTTTGTAGAGAGGGTTATTCTTGGCTGGAAGAACAAGGATGATATCCAGACCTTGGAGGAGTCCGGTCTTTATAATTTGAACCCCGTGCAGACCAATGGAGAGAGCTTCCTGACAACTACCAACAATAGCGGAGAATACTATCTGTACGAGTTCCGCAACAATACAGGGTGGGATACACCTCTGACACCGGGAGTCTATATTTACCATCTGGACAGTTCGGAGAATATGGTAGGCAGTTTGACAGCAAAGCAAAGATGGAGTTCCCGCACCGGTATAAATGATATTGGAATGCACCAATGTTTCGACCTTATCAAAGCAAAGCCATTCTACTCACAGGTTGTGGGAGACAACATTCCGTTCGGAAACTCTGTAAAGAGTTTCACAGGTGTCACAGACCCTGCAGCCGTGGCTTGGGACGGCAGCCCTACAGGATATAACTTTACCAATATCTCATACAACAATACACAGGCGCAGCTTACACTGCAGGTTGATGAGAGCGCGGAAGTTACAGGTGTTGTAAAAGATTCCAAGAATGCCCTCATAGAGGGTGCGGAGATTACAATCTCCATATACAGCGCCCCTGCAGCCGTAAAAGGGCGTTCACAGGGCTTGTCAATGGCACCACA
>SFUD01000159.1 GCA_004561775.1 bacterium
AAATACATGCCTAAGTTCAACTCAATCTCCATCTCCGGCTACCATATGCAGGAGGCTGGCGCTACCAACGATATTGAGATGGCTTATACTCTTGCCGATGGTCTTGAGTACCTTCGTACAGGTGTGAAGGCAGGTATTCCTGTAGATAACTTTGCTCCGCGTCTCTCATTCTTCTGGGCTATAGGTATGAACCACTTTATGGAGATTGCAAAGATGCGTGCTGCACGTATGATTTGGGCAAAACTTGTTAAACAGTTCGAGCCTAAGAATCCTAAGTCCCTCTCTCTAAGAACACACTGTCAGACATCTGGTTGGTCTCTTACAGAGCAGGATCCTTTCAACAACGTTGCCAGAACCTGTATTGAGGCTATGGGCGCCGCTCTTGGTCATACCCAGTCTCTCCATACCAACGCTTTGGACGAGGCTATTGCACTCCCTACAGACTTCTCTGCACGTATTGCCCGCAATACTCAGATTTACATTCAGGAGGAGACAAACGTATGCCGCTCTATAGACCCTTGGGCAGGTTCATACTACATAGAGTCTCTTACCAACGAGTTGGCTCATAAGGCTTGGGGTCATATCCAGGAGGTTGAGAAACTTGGCGGTATGGCTAAGGCTATCGAGACAGGTATTCCTAAACTCAGAATTGAGGAGGCTGCTGCACGCAAGCAGGCAAGAATCGACTCCGGCGCAGAGAAGATTATCGGTATTAACGAGTTCCGTCTTGACCATGAGGATCCTATTGAGATTCTTGATGTTGATAACGCTAAGGTTCGTGAGCAGCAGATTGCAAGACTCAAAGAGCTCCGCGCAAATAGAGATAACGAGAAGGTTAAACAGTGTCTTGCTGCCATTACAGAGGCTGTAAGAACCAAGAGTGGCAACCTCCTTGAGCTTGCTGTAGAGGCAGCTAAGGCAAGAGCTTCACTTGGTGAGATTTCAGATGCTTGCGAGGTGGTAGTAGGCAGATACAAAGCAGTAATCCGTATGAATACAGGTGTATATTCATCAGAGGTTAAGAACGACGACCAGTTTGAGCAGGCTAAGAAGATGGTTGCTGAGTTTGCTAAGAAAGAGGGTCGCCAGCCTCGTATTATGATTGCCAAACTTGGTCAGGATGGTCACGACCGTGGTGCCAAGGTTGTTGCAACAGGTTATGCAGACTGTGGATTTGATGTGGATATGGGACCTCTCTTCCAGACTCCGGAGGAGGCTGCAAAACAGGCAGTTGAGAACGACGTTCACGTAGTTGGCGTCTCTTCTCTTGCTGCAGGTCACAAGACACTTGTTCCTCAGATTGTAAACGAGCTCAAGAGATTGGGCAGAGAGGATATTATTGTAGTTGCCGGCGGAGTTATCCCTGCACAGGATTACGATGCCCTCTACAAGGCAGGCGCTGCCGCAATCTTTGGCCCTGGTACTCCTGTGGCTTATGCTGCAATAAAGATTATGGAGCTTCTCAACCAGCAGCTCTAATCTTGGCAGATAACCCAAGTCCCAATATTGAGGATGACCGCTGAAACCGCTTCAGGTTTGGAGGTCATCCTCTTTTTTTATAGATTTGTAACCTTTTGAAAAAAACAGCAATAGAGATGGCCATAACTTTTAAGGAATTATTCGGGACAAATATTTTAAGGGACTATTCGCTCCTCATAGGCGGGTGCTTCATCTTTGCCTTTGGCGGAGTTGCGCTTGTGGAGCCATACGGCTTTGCACCGGGAGGAACCTATGGCATATCAATGGTATTCCACCATCTGTGGGGCTGGAGCACAGAGGTCTCCGCCTTCTGTATGGATGTGCCCCTCTTCCTCATAGGCCTGGCAATCATAGGAAAACAGTTTGGCATAAAGACAGCCATCTGCTCTGTAATAATACCGCTCTTTATGCGGCTAATCCACAATGTATATGGCTTTGACTCCCTAATAGAGCCCGGCGTCTCCGGCATAGAGAACTTTACCACCCAGCTCCCTGCTGCACTCCTTGGCGGCCTTGTCTACGGAGTGGGACTTGGAATGATTTTCCTTGCCAATGCCACCTCGGGCGGCTCAGATGTAATCTCAATGATTCTTAACAAATATACCGGCATCCCGATAGGCACTCTTGTAATTATTGTGGATGGCCTTATCACCCTCTCTACCGTTGTGGCATTTGGGAACTGGCGTTTGCCTATGTACTCTTGGATAGTAATAGGCGTAGAGGGAGTGGTAATAAATATGGTGGTCTCTCCAAAACTGATGCTCTCCAAGGCGCGCCGCCTGGCAGGCATCTTCAAGAGGTAACCTCCCAATCCGCTTCCCTTACCTCAAGTGCTTTATAAGTGCCTCTTCCAGAAGCAGGTATCCCTCTACATTCGGATGTACCCCATCTTTGGAGTACTCTGCAGGAATGCCGTTCTGGTTATCGGGGTTGCTTTTATCTGCAATTACATCAAACAGGTTTACATACTCTATTTTCTGGCTGGCGGCATACTCTTCAAGCAGGGTGTTGAACTGGGGGATTCTCACATCGGGACGCGCATCGGGAGCCCAAAGATAGCTGTGGGCAGGCAGCACGGAGCAGAGTATTACCTTTATTCCGTACTCTTTTGCCATTGCGCACATTATCTCTATGTTGGAGAGGATGTTGTTTAGGGTGCAGAGGCCCGTATTGCCTGCAATGTCGTTTGTGCCGGCAAGGATTACCACTTTAGAGGCGCCCGTGCAGATTACATCCTCTTTGAACCGGAGTACCATCTGCTCTGTGGTCTGCCCGCTTATTCCCCTGGCAACAAAGAGGTTATCCTTAAAGAAATCGGGACGGAACTTATACCAGTTCTCTGTTATGGAGTTGCCCATAAAGACCACTCTGCCCTTTATGCGCCTCTGCTTTGCACTTTTGGGTGTTGTTGGGGCGGCAGAACTCTTCCCGATGGTGGGGAGAAGGCCTCTCTTCAACTCTTCCAGATACTCCTCTTTAGAGCTGCTCTCTCTATCCAAGGCATAGGCAAAGAGCGCTTTTGGGTTATCTCCTATGCTCTCTATGAGTGCGCTGTGCCTCTTTGCCGCCTCTGCGCGCGCCCTCTCTCCAAAATGGCCGCTGAGACTATCTGTTATAAGTAGCATCTGGTTGGAGGCGTTGTATCTTCTCCGGTTGGCCCAGTCCTTGCTCCAG
>SFUD01000160.1 GCA_004561775.1 bacterium
GGCCTCCTTAAAGATAACTATATGGCCATTCCACCTGCGGCAAAACTCTGCCGAATCTAGCCAGAGGTACTCTCCCTCTGCAGGGTCCATATAGCTTACCCTCTTTGCCGAGACGCTGCAGAGGACAACATAGTGGAACATTCTCTCCGGGGTGGTGATATGGACTATTGCAGGGCTCTCCAGCCCAACAAGAGGCAGAAGCTCTTTTGTTGGAGAGGTGAGGGCCTTGCACTCCAGCCCAAGCGCCTCTCCGCCCTTAAGGATTCCCTTTATTGTAATGCCGTCCTGCATACAGCCGGTAAGGCGCCTGCACTCTGCAAGGGAGGTCTCTCTGCCAAACCAGCCCGCAACAGAGCAGAGAGCGGCCGCTCCGCAGTCATAACTCTCCTGCTGACGCACACGCTCTGCCTTTAAACCTCTTCCAACGCCTCCAAATCCTCTCATCATCCCTATCAATTAACCATTTAAAAGAGAGGAGGGGAACAGGAACGGCAAGTAGAAACAAAATGATTGAATTGTACCTAATATACCATTGACATAGCAAGAACTCTTTCGAATGAAATATGGAACTGTACCGCTCATATCCTCCCTCCTTGTAATTACAAAGTTGGGAGGAAGAGTTCTTAAAAAAAAACCGGAGCGTAAAAACTTTCAAATTTACGCTCCGTAAGGTTTATTTAGCCATTGTGCTGTTCCAGACCGCTTTAGCCAGCGTTCGGGAGGAGTCGTCCTGGTCGCACTCCCAGTACATCATTCCCTTCATTCCAAGGGAGAGGAGCCAGGAGCCCTTAAGGCCTATGCTCTTTGGATTGTCGTAGGAGCAGTAGTATGCGCCGTTGTAACTTACATAAGGTACGCTTGAGGTGTTGTCCCAATTCTCCTTAACATACTCCGCGCCCAGCTTCATTATTGCCTTATAGCTTATTGCGGCATTGCTGCCGGAGAAGGAGCGCCTGCCGTAGAAGGGTATTCCAAGCACAAGTTTCTCCGGTTTAACCCCTGCGTTAAGGTAGGATTGTACTGCGCGCTTGCAGTCTCTGTAGGCCTTGCTGTTGCTTAAGGCGTTGTGCGGCTTGCCATCCGCATCCATATCGTAAGTCATAATGTTCACAAAGTCCACATAGGGATTTGCCGCGGAGATATCTATATATTTCCATCCTCCCGATGAGGAGGTGCTCTTCTGCTTATCCATCACATATCCTGCATAGGTAACCAGCTTGGCGCTGCCAAACTTCTCCCTAAGAGCCTTTAGCAGAAGCACGTGGTTTTCTACATCTACCGTAGGGTCGCAGGCGTGTCCCGACCACGATATTCCAGGGAACTCCCAATCTATATCCACTCCATCCAGCCCCTTTGCGTTTATGTAGTTGAGGCAGTCCTCCGCAAACTTGCTCCTGTACTCCGCGCTCTTGGCAAGAGCGGAGAAGCCGCCTCCCTGCGAGTTGTCGGAGTTGGAGACGGTGTGCGAAAAGGAGAGCAGAATCTTAATGTTTGGGTTTTGCTGCTTAAGGCCCATCACATTCTTGAATCTGGTCTCTCCGCCCTTCAGCTTGAATCCCTTATAGACGCCATTCTCCACATAGAGCTCTGCAAAGGCATACATTATGTGTGTCACATATTTAGGGTCCGGCAGAGCGGAGCCATAGTATGTTACATAGGCTGCCACTACCCGCCCCTCTACTCTATCTGCCATCTGGTCTGTTGGCGGATTAGGGTTTGGATCGGGAGTAGGGTCAGGGTCAAGCGCTCCTTTGGAGCAGGAGGTGAGAAGGGTTGCTGTCATAAGAATCAGAATGGAGAGGGTTTTTAAGGTTTTCATAGGTTAAGGTTAGGAGAGCCTACAGTTAAAAGAGCCTGCTCAGGTAGGGGAAAGCCTCTGTGTAGAACCTTCTTAGGAGGGCTATGCCCTTGGAACTTTGCAGAGTCTCATTGGGTATGATATGCCAGGTATCGTTTATATTGTCTATAAGGTAGAGCAGCACGCTCATTGCAATGATTGCCTTTAGAGCGCCAAATATTACGCCAAGCAGTTTGTTGAACCACCCCAGCATACTTAACTGCACCAGCCCCTCTAGAAGTCTTGCAATAAGTTTCCCGATTAATATTGCAGAGATGAGCAGGACTACAAAGAGTATTACCTTAAGGCTCTTTATCTCTATTGCCGCGCCTGTCCATTCGCTTACAACAGGCGCCAGAATGCCGCAGAACTTAAAGGCGGCCCATATTCCGATAATTATGGAGAAGAGCCCTACAAATTGCCCTATAACTCCTTTAAAACCACCATAAACTGCAGCAATGGCAATTATTGCAAATATAGCGTAATCCATCAGATTTTAATATTTTTCCAAAAATAGGTATTTATCTTATCTTTGCAAATTCAAATTATTGGACAATGAGTTTTGCAGAGTATAAAAAATTGGATCTTGTTGAGATAAACAACAGGATACTTGACAAATGGAAGAGAGAAAAGTGTTTTGAATCAACCCTTAAGGCAAAGGAGGGAGCCCCAAGTTTTATCTTCTTTGAGGGTCCGCCCTCTGCAAACGGAATGCCTGGCATACACCACGTGATGGCAAGGTCCATAAAGGATGCCATTCTTAGGTACAAGACACAGTCGGGCTACTATGTTGCCCGCAAGGCAGGATGGGATACCCACGGCCTCCCTGTAGAGTTGGGAGTAGAGAAGATGTTGGGTATTACCAAGGAGGATATCGGGAAGAAGATTTCAATAGAGGAATATAACAACGCCTGCCGCAAGGAGGTGATGAAATATACTAAGGAGTGGGTTTCGCTTACAGAGAGAATAGGTTATTGGGTAAATACAGAGGACCCTTATATTACCTATGACAACAGGTATATAGAGACTCTCTGGTACCTGCTCAAAGAGATTTACAACAAAGGGCTGCTCTACAAGGGTTATACCATTCAGCCCTATTCGCCTGCTGCCGGTACAGGTCTGAGTTCGCACGAGCTTAACCAGCCGGGCTGCTACAGGGATGTTAAGGATACCACAGCTACGGTGCAGTTCAGGATTCTGCGCAATGCCCTCTCGGAGGAGCTCTTTAAGGCTGCAGAGGGCGCAGGGGTAGGGGAGGAGCTCTTCTTCCTTGCCTGGACAACCACTCCGTGGAC
>SFUD01000161.1 GCA_004561775.1 bacterium
CACTCTGTCTATCTTCCTCCGCAGCAGTTGCAGAGCGCAGAGGAGGAGCTGGTGGGCAATTTCAGCGGCATAGGCATACAATTTAATATGCCGGCAGATACTGCAATAGTGATAAGCGTTGTTAATGGAGGGCCTTCGGAGCGTGTGGGACTTCTCTCCGGAGACAGGATTGTGAAGGTGGATGAGAGTGTTGTGGCAGGAGTAAATTTCAACCAGGA
The DNA here is from genome assembly GCA_004561775.1 of bacterium. Lineage (GTDB taxonomy): Bacteria > Bacteroidota > Bacteroidia > Bacteroidales > UBA932 > Egerieousia. The sequence goes on from SFUD01000161.1 coordinate 219, forward strand.
TTCTCTGGTGAAACTGCTCAGGGGAGAGCGCGGCTCCAAGGTTAAGGTTACCATTGCGCGTATGGGGGTTGCAGAGCCTCTGCTCTTTGAGATTACAAGAGATAGGATTCCGGTAAACAGCATAGATGCGGCCTTTATATACAAGCCGGGGCTGGCCTATATAAAGTTGGACAAATTCTCCAGGACAACATATATGGAGTTTTTGGCTGCGGTCTCAAAACTTCTGGCAGAGGGTATGCAGGAGATGGTGCTGGACCTTAGGGACAATAGCGGCGGCTATTTGGACCAGGCGCTTCTGCTCTCAAACGAATTTCTGGAGAGGGGCAAGCTTGTAACCTATCTGGAGGGTGTGCACCGGCCAAGGCAGGACTTTAGGGCAGACGGACGCGGTTCTTTGCAGGACACAAAATTGTATGTACTTGTGAATGAGGCTTCGGCATCCTCTTCGGAGATTTTTGCAGGAGCTATGCAGGATAACGACAGGGCTCTTATTTTTGGACGCAGAAGTTTTGGAAAGGGACTTGTTCAGGAACCTATCTATTTTACGGATAACTCCGGCTTGAGGCTTACTGTTGCAAGATACTACACTCCAACGGGAAGGTGTATTCAGAAGCCTTATTCAAAGGATTATGTGTATGATATATTTGAGCGTTACCAGCACGGCGAGATGACAAGCGCAGATAGCATAAAGAGGAATGATTCTCTTAAATTTACAACACCCGGAGGCAAGGTTGTGTATGGGGGCGGAGGTATTATTCCGGATATCTTTGTTCCGCTGGATACGGTTGGAGTAACCAAATTCCTTATCTCTGTAAACCGCAAGAGCCTGCAGGTAAAGTTCAGCAATCTGATTGCAGACAGGTACAGGGAGAGGCTCAACAGCGTTACAACCATAGAGGAGTTGAATGCTCTGTATGATTCCATAGACCTTGCTGCAGAGTTTTTGAAATATGCAAGGGCCAATGGGGTTACAGAGCCGCAGGCGGAGTGGCAGATTTCCAAGGAGATTATTATTAACCAGATAGAGGGACTTGTGGGCCGTTATACAAAATTGGATGACGAGGCCTTCTATACCTATGTTCTGCGTTCCGACAATGTGATGCAGAGAGTCCTGCAGTGCAGGGAGGAGCAGCAGAGCAACTAAAATATATTACAATGAAGACAATTATAGGTATGGCGGCAGACCACGCAGGTTATCCGCTTAAGGAGGCCCTTAAGCCTATGCTGGAGAGCCGCGGTTTTGAGATTAAAGACTTTGGAACCTTCTCTGAGGAGAGTATGGATTATCCCGATGTTGCACACCCCCTTGCAGAGGCTGTGGAGGGTGGAGCAGTTGCCTTTGGCATAGCAATGTGCGGAAGCGGCAACGGCATCTCCATTACACTTAACAAACATCAGGGCGTAAGGGCAGCCCTCTGCTGGAGCCCGGAGCTTGCGGCGCTTGCTAAGCAGCACAATAATGCTAATGTGCTCTCTCTGCCTGCGCGCTTCATCTCTGTTGAGGAGGCTAAAAAGATAGTTGAGGCCTACCTGGATGCAGAGTTTGAGGGTGGCAGACATCAGAGGAGAATAGACAAAATTGCCTGCAGATGAGTTTTGCCCTCTTTGACAGAGATAATATAGATTCTCTTGCCACCAATCTTGCCCTTTATCCGGAGGGATTGGTGGTTATTATTGACAAACCCTATCGTTGGACCTCTGCAGATGCTGTGCGCAAGATAAAGTTTGTGGCAAAGCGAGCATTTGGAGAGAGGGGAATTAAGGTGGGACACGCAGGTACGCTGGATCCGCTTGCCACCGGCATTCTCATTATCTGCATCGGGAAGGCTACAAAGGCCTCCGAGCAGCTTCAGGCAGAGGAGAAGGAGTATATTGCAGATATCAAGCTAGGTGCCACCACTCCCTCATTTGATTTGGAGAAGGAGGTGGATTTCCACTACCCTTATGAGCATATTACCAGGGCTCTTATAGAGGAGCGCATTCCCACTCTGCTGGGCGAGCAGGATCAGATTCCGCCAAAATTCTCTGCAAAGTTTATTAATGGTGTGCGCGCATATGAGATGGCTCGCGCAGGTGAGGAGGTGGAGATGAGGCCTGCCAAAATACGTATTGATGCCATAGATATTCTGGAGTTTGAGAATCCCTGCCTTAAGGTTAACATAAAGTGCAGCAAGGGTACATATATAAGGTCTCTTGCAAGGGATATTGGCGCAGTGCTTGAGTCTGGCGGACATCTTACAGGGTTGAGGAGAACCCGTTCCGGCAGTTTTCTAATAGAAAAAGCGGTTCCTCTTGAAAAATTTATCGAAATTTTGAAAAATAATTGAAACTTTTTTATTTTTTTCTCGTATAATAAATACTAAGTCGCTTGCGAAAAAGACAAAAATTAGTCATTGAATATTGAGAAAAGAGTAGAGATATGAAATTATCGCAGTTCAATTTTCCCCTCAGTATGGAGAGTATTGCAAAATACCCTGCCAAATATAGGGATGAGAGCCGTCTTATGGTTCTGCATAAGGAGAGTGGCGAGATAGAGCACAAGATTTTTAAGGATGTTATTGATTACGCAGATGAGGGCGACCTCTTTGTGCTTAACGATACCAAAGTCTTTCCGGCACGCCTGCACGGCAATAAGGAGAAGACTGGTGCGGATATAGAGGTTTTCCTTCTTAGGGAGCTCAATAGTGAGCAGCGCCTTTGGGATGTTCTTGTGGACCCTGCAAGAAAGATTAGAATAGGAAACAAACTCTATTTTGGAGAGGATGATTCTTTTGTGGCAGAGGTTATTGACAATACCACATCACGCGGCAGAACATTGCGTTTTCTCTATGACGGCCCGTACGATGAATTTAGAAAGACTCTCTTTAGTGTAGGCCGCATTCCTGTGCCAAAGT
>SFUD01000162.1 GCA_004561775.1 bacterium
TACCTATGATGCTTGCAGGCAATTTTATGCCCGTGATGCTGACTATGAGCTCTCCAAGAGCGAGGCAACCGAAAAGAATGAAACATTGTCGTACCATATCATCCTGAGTCTTAATATTTACTTTCGGGGTACAAAGTTAGTGAATAATTCCCACGATTATTTCTATTTGGATATTCGAATATATCTTGTACCTTTGTTATGCATAAACTTCAGGGCAGGGTGAAAGTCCCGATCGGCGGTAAAGTCCGCGAGCCGAATGGCACGAGCCGTTGAAACTACGGCACCGACAGTCATAGTCTGGATAGAAGAAGTAAAAGCCTTGAATTGTATGCCATAAGTAACAGTTTAAGGTTTTTTTTATGAGAACAAACTTAATTCTTATGGGCATCGCAATTCTCTTGGCGCCACAGGTGGTGTGCGCCGCAGATGCCCAGTCCGCTCCGGAGCACGGAGCAAATCCAACAACAGAAGTTGCTGACACTCTTTCTCTTAAGGAGATTACCATTAAAGCAAACTTCTCATCGGCAAACAACACTGCGCTTAGGCTCAAGACAATCAGCAACAGCGAGATTAAAGAGAGAAGCAGCGCAAGAACCTATCCGGAGATGCTGAAGGGCATTCCGAGTCTCTACGCAACATCTGAATCGGGAAGCTATGGTGATGCAAAACTCAACATAAGGGGTTTTGCGCAGGAGAATCTCTCCGTGCTGCTCAATGGTATCCCTATCAGCGGACTTGTATCGGGAAGCATGTATTGGAACAACTGGATGGGGCTGGCTGATGCTACTTATGCCATTCAGGTTCAAAAGGGTGTGGGAGCCTCCCTCCTCTCCGATGGTTCTGTAGGAGGCTCAATCAATATTATTACAGATGCTCCTGCAGAGCGATTTGGTGGTGAGGCAGGCTTTTATGGTGCCGACTTCGGGACAATGAAGGGTTATATAAAACTTAATAGCGGAGAGATTGGCAGAGGGTGGTTTATTAACTGTATGGCCTCTTATGTGGGCGGCAATGGTTATGTGGATGCTACCAAGGTGAACTCTTTAGCTTATATGTTCAACATTACCAAGAGGTTCAATGAGCAGCACACACTTGTCTTTACGGCTCTTGGTTCCCCGGAGGAGCACGAGCAGCGCTCCACAAGGTTAACCGCAGCAGAGGTTGAGAAGTATGGAAGGGCCTACAGCAAGAACTGGGGCTATAGAGATGGCAAGGTCTTCAACCTCAGCCTGAATAACTATTTCAAACCCTACTTCACTCTGCAACATATTTGGAATGGCGAGAGAGTCTCTATGAAGAACTCTCTCTATCTTGCAATTGCAGCAGGTGGCGGTAGATGGAACGAGACAAAGGGTATTCCCCTCTCCTCTTTTATGAAGGATGGGCAGATAGATTGGTCCACAGCCATCTCCGCTAACCGTAACCCGGATGGTTCCGCAAAGAATATCATTACCAAATATATGGCGGGGCACAACCAAGTGGGTCTCATCTCCACAATAGATTGGAGGCTAAATGATAAATGGAATCTTGGCGGAGGTCTCCACGGGCAGATTTACAATACCTGGGAGCATGAGAAGATTATGGACCTTATGGGCGCCGACTACTGGTATGAGGACTATGAGCATAACTCTCTCGCTGGAGTTGCCGGCAGGAATCCCATAAAGATGGAGGGGGACTATGTGCGTACAGAGAACGGGAAGCGCACCCTGCACGGTACGGCTTATCTCTCTGCAGCATATTCCTCCGGAAGGGTTAACCTAAACTTTGGAGCATCACTCTTTGGGAGCACCACAACCCGCTGGGACAGATATAACTACTGGGGCGGTGATGTCAACAGCGCTGCTGCAAATGCTCTTGGAGGAAGCATCAAAGCAGGCGCTTTGGTAAGCCTCTCAAAGTCCCACAAGCTCTACGCCAACGCAGGCTGGTACAGCAGGTTGCCATACAGCAACGTCTGGTTTGCATCGGGAAACAATGAGATAACAAAGGGGGTGCAGAATGAGCAGAATCTGCTTGGCGAGATTGGTTGGCGTGCAGTATGGGCAAATGGCGGAAGCGAACTTACCGGATATGCCGCCTATTGGAAGAACAAGTCCCTTATGTCCAACAAATACAAGCAGATGGATGCGGATGATACGCGCTATATGATAACCGGCCTGAATGCGCTCCATCTGGGTGTGGAGGCAAGCATCTATCAGCGTATTGGCAATCTGCTGCAGCTTAGCGCCTTTGCCTCTTTTGGAAAATGGAAGTGGACCAATAATGTGGAGGCTATCATCTATGATGAGTACTCCGGCCTTCAGGTGGATAAGATGAACCTCTGGTGCGACGGTATCCCTGTAGCGGATTCTCCTCAGACACAGCTTGGTGCAGAGGCAAGATTCAACCTCCCTGCCGGCTTTGCACTTAATATCAATTGGCAGTTCAATGACCGGATGTATGCAGACTTTGACCCTCTTACACGTACTAATCCCGATGATACCTCCTATCCATATCGCTACCCGTCTTACCATCTTGTGGGTGCAAATGCCTCTTGGAGCGGGCGACTTGGCGGCAAGATTGGCATGACACTCTACGTTAATGCTGACAACTTGTTTGACAAATGGTATATTGAGCGCGGTAAGGATGGAGCAACCCACGATATTGATACTTTTAAGGGCTATTGGGGCCTGGGACGCAGATTTACCTTTGGAATGAGGCTCGATTTTTGAGAGATAATTTGATAAATAATCCTTTTTAATATGATAATTAGAAAAGCTACTGTCAATGACCTGCAGGCGGTTACAGATTTGGAAGCCATCTGCTTTCCGGCAGCCGAGGCTGCCAGCAAAGAATCCTTCAAATGGAGATTGGAGACCTATCCTTCACATTTCTTTGTAATGGAGGATGAGAATGGCAAGATAATCTCTTTTGTAAATGGTCCAATTACCGTAGAGGCTGACCTTGTGGACGAGATGTTTTCAGATCCCTCCTATTCCAAAGAGAATGGCGAGTGGCAGATGATTTTTGGCGTAGCCACTCATCCGGATTGTCAGAGACGCGGCTATGCCGGTCAACTTCTTAAAGCAATGATTGAGGAGTCCCGCGCCGATGGCAGGAAAGGCGTTGT
>SFUD01000163.1 GCA_004561775.1 bacterium
GGCGACTATCTTGCAAAGAAGATTCTCCCTGCAGATCCATTCCAGACTTTGGACCGCGCATCAGTAGGCAAACTTGTAGAGATGGGTATCAAGGGTGGTCGCAGCACCAACCCTAACCTTAAGGTAGGTATCTGCGGCGAGCATGGCGGTGACCCTGCATCTGTAGAGTTCTGCCACGAGGTTGGTATGAACTACGTCTCTTGCTCACCATTCCGCGTTCCTATTGCACGCCTTGCAGCCGCTCAGTCTGCAGTTAAGAGCTACGAGAAGAAATAATAAATGCCAAACAAGATTGCTTTAGAGAGACCGACATTAACGTGCCGGTCTCTTTTTTGTTGCGCCAGATTGCTAGCCTATAAGACTTATAGCTTTGATAGCAATGATGGGAAAATAATCATATAAAAGGCTGGACTAATAGAAGTTTGATGCATCCAACAAGCAGAACCATTGCTACCTCTGCCTTTCTATTAATAGATATTGCCTTTAAGACATCCGAATAGTTGAAATCCCGGGGGTTCTCTCCAATGTAGGGCTTATATACGCTCTCTCCGAAATAGTCGTGCGGACCTCCAAAGCGACACTCCAGTATTCCGGCCAACGCAGCCTCGGGATAACCGCTGTTGGGACTTAAATGCAGACTTCCATACTTTCTCACAAACCGCAGCAGTCTCAACTTGCCCGCCACTGCAACCATAAGGAATGAAGATAGCCTTGCCGGAATATAATTGGCAACATCGTCAATGTGAGCCGCGATGCAACCGAAATCCTTATATCGGGCATTGCGGTACCCTATCATAGAATCAAGGGTATTAATCATCTTATAAGCCACCATACCGGGTACCCCTAAAAGGGCATACCAGAAGAGAGGCGCTATAACGCCGTCGCTGAGATTCTCCGCCAATGTCTCAAGCGCAGCAGTACGAATCTCCTGAGCGGAGAGTGCGGAGGTGTCACGTCCAACAATCCTGCCTACTTGCATTCTGCCCAACTCAAGGGATTTATCAACTGCCTCAAAGGTCTTTCTCACCTCGCTGATGAGCGTTGTGCCTGCCAGGCAATAAAAGACCAATAGAGATTGCACTGCCAGATTAAGCCACCATACAGATGAGATATACCACAAGAGCAGCCAAGTAACTGCAAAGACTCCCGATATAAGAAATATTGATGTTAATGCCCCCTTAACCTTTCTGTGCGACCCCTTGTTGAAAGAGCCTTCAAGCAGCGCTATGGCCTTTCCAAACCAGACAATTGGATGAGGCAACCTGGCGGGATCACCAAAGATAAGGTCCAGAATCCAACCTATCATCAATGGAGCAATGCTTACAAGGATATCCGTTCTCTCAATCATTATTCGTCATTATTTTATAGATTCTATCAATATCCACATACTCTCTGAGCCATGCGGCAAGAGCATCATACTGTGACTCCTTGAATGCGTGGTAGTCAAAATCGGTCTTTGAATCAGATCTTCTATATGGCGCCAAGATATAATCCAGCACCACGGAATTATCCAGGATGCCGTGTATATAGGAACCAAAACATCTTTCATCCGCAAGAGATCCATCTTTGTTGCCATCCATATCCTCGGTCAAAGCGGCAGATGACACGGTATTGCCCATGTGGATTTCATAACCCTCACAAATCTCTTCCGAATCAAGAAAACGGAATTGCACCTGCCTTGTGGTCTTGCTCTGGGTAAGAGTGGTGGAGACAGGCAAGAGTCCCAGTCCCGGCAGCTCCCGGATATCACCCTCAACCCCGTCGGGGTCGGTAATCATCTTGCCCATCATCTGATATCCTCCGCAAATTCCTATAACGCTCTTTCCGGCCTCTCTTGCACGGATTATCCTCTCCGCAAACCCTTTTTTGCGAAGGTGATTCAAATCTGCAAGTGTATTCTTGCTTCCCGGTATTATGATTATGTCGGCATTATCAATCTCTGCAGGAGAGGTGATATAAAAGAGATTCACCTCAGGATGTTGCTCAAGGACATTGAAATCGGTGAAGTTTGAGATATGAGGCAAAGTTACAACACCCACATTTATCTTATTTCCGGATATGGTTTTGTTTTTGTTCTCAATGGCAACTGAGTCCTCTTCATCTATCTTTATATGATTAGCCATTGGCACAACTCCAAGTACAGGGATTTTGCACAAATCCTCTATTAACTCTCTTCCCTGCTCAAATAACCTCAAATCACCCCTGAACTTATTTATTATTATTCCTTTGATGCGCTTCCGGTCCTCCGGAGTCTGCAACATCACAGAGCCATATACACTTGCAAAGACGCCGCCCCTGTCAATATCGGCAACTAGAATAACATTGGCTTTAGCATAAGCCGCCATAGACATATTTACAATATCTCCATCCCGAAGATTAATCTCGGAAATGCTCCCGGCGCCCTCAAGTACAATAGGGTTGTAACTTGATGAAATGCGGTCAAATGCCTCGTGAGCCAATTGACGCAGCTCCTCTTTACCCTCTTTGCGGAAATAGGAATAGGCATCTCTATTGCCGTGGGGCTTTCCATTCAGCACAACCTGCGATGTATGTTCTCCGGAGGGCTTTAGAAGAATGGGATTCATATCGGAGGAACAGGGTATGCCTGCAGCCTCTGCTTGCACAGCCTGAGCCCTGCCTATCTCCAAACCATCGGGAGTAGCATAGGAATTAAGTGCCATATTCTGAGCTTTGAAAGGAGCAGGAGAGTATCCATCCTGAAGAAAAATACGGCAGAGCCCGGTAGCTATGAGGCTCTTTCCAACATCGCTTCCTGTCCCGACAAGCATTATAGGTGAGAGTTGTTTCATTGTTTCCAAAGTTTAAAAATATCTGTTTCGCCCCAATAGAGGTGTGTGTATCCTGCAAAGGTGTTTTTGTATCTATATACAGGTGTGGCCACAGGGGCTCCTTTTACATTGAACTGCTTAGCCACGGATGGGAGTGCCGTATCGGAGCCTGTATCGGAGACCGTATGTGAGTAATGAAATTCGTGGCCTCTTATATTTAATCCGGGGAGATCTACCCTTCTATAACCTAAAGTGAGCCGGGCATTCTCCATAGTGGTCTTCAATGGTAAAACGCCGCACATCCGCTTGCCGTCACT
>SFUD01000164.1 GCA_004561775.1 bacterium
TAGGTTCTCTCCGCTTCTGGGGCGTTTTGTAGAGGAGGACTCCCGATTTGTGGAGAGAGACCGTATGGGCTCCCCTCTCTTTGAGCACGAGGCCTCCCTGCTGCTGCACCTGCTGCTGCAGCTTCCGGAGGAGGAGTTGCATTCTCTCCCCTTTGACAGGGAGGTGCGCTACAGGTTGGCCGGCGGGTTGCTGGATTATCTCTCCCTGCATCTTGGCACGCCTGTTGAATTGAAGTCACTGGATATTCTTCACCAACTTGGCAATTGATATGAGCATAATAAACAGAATATTTCTTGCGGCAAGCTCCTCCCTCATAAGTGAGAATCTTATGGCGCATTCTGCAAAGACGGCATACGGCAAGATGGTGGGCATAGATGCGCTTGCAAAGAGCGGTCACTCCTATAAGGAGCGGTTGAGGGAGTTCCAGAGCAGGGTCCCGATAATGGAGTACGATGCCTTTGTTCCCTATATAGAGCGTATGCGCAAAGGGGAGCGGAATGTGCTCTGGGACGAGCCTACAAAGTGGTTTGCCAAGTCCAGCGGCACAAGTTCGCAGAAGAGTAAGTTTATTCCTGTAACGCCAACCTCTCTTAAGCTTACCCATTATGGCGGTTTTCGCAGAATGCTGGCCTGGTATATTCATACCCACCCGCAGAGCAGAATCTTCTGCGGCAAGGCGCTCACACTTGGAGGCAGCGTGCAGGTAGATGGGCTGGATGGGGGGCGTGCCAAAAGCGGCGACCTCTCTGCAATACTGCTCAGCAACTCTCCTGCGCTGGTGGAGTCTTTGCGCACCCCCTCCCGCAAGAGTGCCCTTATGGGAGACTTCAACAAAAAGCTGGATGCAATCTGCAGGGAGTGCAGCAGCCAGAATGTTACCAATTTTGCCGGAGTGCCAAGCTGGAACCTTATGCTGATAAATAAGTTGCTGGAGTACAACGGCTGCTCCAACCTCTTGGAGATATGGCCGAATATGGAGCTCTTTATGCACGGCGGCATTGGATTTGACCCCTATCGGGAGATTTACAAAACCCTTATACCCTCCGGCAATATGCACTATCTGGAGAACTACAATGCCTCTGAGGGTTATTTTGCCTTCCAGGATAATCTGGATTTTGACGGAATGCTGCTTACGGTGGGCAATGGCGTCTTCTATGAGTTTGTGCCTCTTCCGCAGCTTCCCGATTTCCTCTCCGGCGCAAAGTGCCGCGCAGCCACCTTGGAGGAGGTGGAGTTGGGTGTTGATTATGCTCTTGTGATAAGTTCGGTGAATGGCCTCTTCCGCTATCTGATAGGGGATTGTGTTAAGTTTGTCTCTCTGTTGCCGCATAGGATAAAGGTATCGGGAAGAACAAAACTCTCCATAAATGCCTTTGGCGAGGAGCTTATGATAGGCAATGCGGAGAGGGCGCTTGCAGAGGCCTGCAGGAGGTGCAACTGTACCGTTACGGACTTTACTGTGGCGCCGCTCTTTATGGAGGCATCGCGGAGCGGGAGCTTCTTTACCAAGGGGAGGCACAGGTGGGTGGTTGAGTTTGGCCGCGCCCCGCAGGATCTTGATGCTTTTGCAAGAGAGCTGGATCATCAGCTTACTCAGCAGAACTCCGACTATGAGGCCAAGAGGGCCGGAAATGCCACTATGGAGCAGCTGGAGCTGATAGAGGTGCCAAAGGGTTCATTTGAGAGATGGATGGGCAGCAGAGGCAAGTTGGGCGGGCAGAACAAGGTGCCAAGGCTCTACCATAATCAGGATTATATAGAATCTTTACTCAATTATTTGCATCAATAATTCTTTTTACCTATCTTTATTAAACTGTTCCAAATAAAGGTAGTGAGAATTATGAAATATGATCTCAAATATCTCAAATTGCTTAGCCGCAGCTTCCCCAATATACAGGCGGCCAGCACAGAGATAATAAATCTTCAGGCAATAATGAACTTGCCAAAGGGCACGGAGCACTTTGTCTCTGATGTCCACGGGGAGTATGATGCTTTTGACCACGTTCTTAGAAATGCATCGGGAGTAATAAAGAATAAGGTAGAGGATATATTTGGTTGTACGCTGAGCCAGCAGGACAAGCGCGAGCTCTGTACGCTCATCTATTATCCGGAGGAGAAGCTTAAGCTTATAAAGCAGAAGCGCAAGAATCTGAATGAGTGGTACAAGACAATGTTGAGCCATCTTATGAGTGTGTGCGCTGTGGTCTCTTCCAAATATACCAGATCTAAGGTAAGGAAGGCCTTGCCAAATGAGTATTCCTATATTATTCAGGAGTTGCTGCACGAGTCCAAGGGCGGCAGCGGTGACAATAAGCAGGAGTATATTACAGCCATTATAGAGACCATTATCTCTACAGGGCGCGCAGAGCACTTTATTATTGCAATAAGCAATGTGATTCAGCGGCTTACCATAGATACGCTTCATATTGTGGGAGATATCTACGACAGGGGACCGGCGGCTCACAAGATTCTGGACAGGCTCTGCAACTATCATAACTATGACATTCAGTGGGGCAATCACGATGTGCTTTGGATGGGTGCGGCGTGCGGCAGCAAGGCCTGCCTGGCAAATGTGCTGAGAATCTGCTTCAGATATGCCAACTTGCGTACGCTGGAGGAGGGTTATGGCATTAATCTTATGCCTCTTATAACCTTTGCAATGCGCACCTATGAGAATGACCCTTGTTCTATTTTCCACCCAAAGAGGTCTGAGGATGAGAATGTGGACAGCAGCCAGTTGCGCCTTATAACCCAGATGCATAAGGCAATAACCATAATACAGTTTAAGCTGGAGGGCAGGGTTATCCGCAGGCACCCGGAGTTTAAGATGGATGACAGATTGCTGCTCAACAATATAGACTATCAGAATGGCACTGTTACTATAGATGGCATAAAGTATAAGCTTAAGGATGCCGATTTCCCTACCGTAGACCCTGCAGACCCTTACAGGATGACAGATGAGGAGGAGGAGGTTATGGAGCAGCTGAGCCATTCCTTTGTAACAAGCCCTGTTATGATTGAGCATATGAAGTGCTTCTTTAACCACGGGTCGCTCTATCTTGTAAGAAACAACAATCTGCTCTACCACGCCGCTGTTCCTGTAGATGAGAATGGAGATTTTAAGGAGCTGGAGGTTATGGGCAAGATGTATTCCGGCAAGGCGCTCTTTGACAAGATAGACAGTGTGGTAAGGCAGGCGCGCAATGCGGATTCTACAAAGCAGGTTAAGCAGTATGCAAAGGATTTCCTCTGGTATCTCTGGTGCGGCCC
>SFUD01000165.1 GCA_004561775.1 bacterium
AGCCGAAAATGTGCAAGAGATTGTTAAACAACTCTTTTAACAAAATTGTTATATATAAAAAGAATAGATTATGGGACTGATTTACACTGTAACTAATAGAAACTTCTCCCTCTTCAGGGGCCTCTTTACAACACTCTTTGGGTTAGCCCTGCTTATATGGCCGCAACAGTTTCCTCAACTTATTGTAAGAATAATTGCAGGATTCTCCCTGCTGGCAGGACTCTTTACCCTAATTACCCTTGCAGAGAGGGTAAAACGCACTGGCGAAAGGGGAATAGTAAGCACTTTGGGCGCAATAAACGCCCTCATATACTTTGTATTTGGCGCGCTCATATTCATCTTTCCCGGCTTCTTCATTAGCATCCTCACCTTCTTCCTGGGTGCACTGCTGCTCTTGATAGGGGCATCGCAACTTATGAACCTTATTTTCAGCGCCAGACACGCAAATGTGCCCGTAGCGCTCTACATAATTGCACTCCTACTGCTGATTTGCGGCATCGCACTCTTTTTCAACCCGTTTAACGAGGGCAAATACCTTATGCTCTTCTTTGGAGCCGTTATGTTGGTATATGGCATCTCCGAATTCATCTCAGCTTGGAAACTCAGGAACATAAAATTTACCAAAGAGGGCGAGTTTGTAGAGTATGAGGAGGTAAAAGAGCAGGACCAGTTGCAAGCCTGAGCAAATAAGTACCCCCGAGCGGAATCGAACCGCTACCCTGAGAACCGGAATCTCATATTCTATCCATTGAACTACGGGGGCCTATTTTGTGCAAATTTATGCATTTCTTGTAAATTGTTTATATTTGCCGCAGAAAAAAAGGTATTACAAATTAAAGCAGTATATAATTTTTTATCTATGACAGCATTCGTTTTTCCGGGTCAAGGTGCTCAGTTTACCGGAATGGGCAAAGATCTATACCAGACTGATGCCACAGCAAAAGAGATGTTTGAGAAGGCAAATGAGATTCTTGGTTTTAGAATTACCGACATTATGTTTGAGGGAAGTGCAGAGGATCTGAAACAGACAAGAGTTACACAACCTGCTATCTTTCTTCACTCTGTTATTCTGGCTACTTGTTCTAAAGAATTCTCTCCAGATATGGCGGCAGGCCACTCTTTGGGCGAGTTTTCAGCTCTTGTAGCATCTGGAGCACTTACTTTTGAGGATGGTTTGCAATTGGTTTACAAGCGTGCGCTTGCAATGCAGGAGGCTTGCAATGCAAAACCCTCTACAATGGCTGCTGTTCTAGGATTGGACGACCAGACAATTGAGCGCATTTGCAGCCAGACAGAGGGCGTGGTAGTTGCAGCCAATTACAATTGTAAAGGTCAGGTTGTAATTTCCGGAGAGGTTGAGGCAGTAAATGCGGCTTGTGCCGCCCTTAAAGCGGCCGGTGCAAGAAGGGCGCTTCCGCTTGCAGTCAACGGCGCTTTTCACTCGCCACTTATGGAGCCTGCCAGGGTAGAATTGGCCAAAGCAATTGAGGCCACCCGCTTCTCTACCCCAATATGCCCTATATATCAGAATGTTGATGCCAAACCGCATACCAACCCTGCAGAGATAAAGGAGAACCTGCTTCAGCAGCTTACTGCTCCTGTAAGATGGACACAGTGCGTTGAGGCAATGGTTGCAGATGGCGCCAACCATTTTGTTGAATATGGTCCGGGCAAAGTACTGCAGGGGCTTATCAGCAAGATTGCTCCCGATGTTGCCGTAGAGGGACGTCAATAAGCACTTGCAGCAGCAAAAAAGAGGTTACAAATTGTAAGTTAGAGAATGGAGAGGGGCCGCTTAATCCCGACGGATTTGGCTCTTCTCCATTCTGTTTTGCTAAGAATAATTTTTTTTGTAACTTTGTACATATTATGCACGATTATTCAGTACACACAAAATAAATTAAATCATCAATATGGCTACAGAAAAGCATTTTATGACATGTGATGGTAATCAGGCAGCGGCTCACGTTGCATATATGTTCAGTGAGTTGGCTGCTATCTACCCTATCACACCATCGTCGCCTATGGCAGAGCACGTAGATGAGTGGTCCGCTTTTGGAAAGAAGAATATCTTTGGCGAGCAGGTTAAAGTTATTGAAATGGAGAGCGAGGGTGGAGCAGCAGGCGCTGTTCACGGATCTCTTCAGGCCGGTGTCCTTACCACTACATTTACAGCTTCTCAGGGTCTCCTGCTTATGATTCCTAACATGTACAAGATTGCCGGTGAGTTACTTCCTGCAGTTTTCCATGTAACAGCAAGATCCCTTGCAAGACAGGCTCTCTCCATTTTTGGAGACCATCAGGACGTTATGGCTGCAAGACAGACAGGTTTTGCAATGCTGGCATCTGCAAGTGTACAGGAGGCAATGGATTTAGCTGCTGTGGCTCACCTTTCAGCAATTAAGTCTTCAGTTCCTTTCATGCACTTCTTTGACGGCTTCAGAACATCTCACGAGATTCAGAAGATTGAGGCCTTGGAGATGGAGGACCTCAAGAAGATGGTCAGCACCAAATCTATTGCAAAGTTCCGCCAGAGAGCGCTTAACCCTAACAACCCTGTAACAAAGGGTACTGCAGAGAATGCAGACGTTTACTTCCAGCATGCAGAGGCTGCAAATCAGTCTTACGATGCAGTTCCGGATATTGTAGCACGTTATATGGGCGAGATAAGCGAGCTTACAGGCCGTCACTACCTCCCATTCGATTACTACGGAGCAGAGAATGCAGAGTATGTTATCATTGCTATGGGTTCTGTAACACAGACCGCAAAAGAGGTTGTAGATTACCTCCGCGCGCAGAACAACGCAAAGGTTGGTGTGCTTACAGTAAGACTCTACAGACCATTCTCAGCAAAATATCTCTTAAGGGTGCTTCCTAAGAGCGTTAAGAAGATTGCTGTTCTTGACAGAACAAAAGAGCCGGGATCTGTTGGAGAGCCTCTCTTTATAGACATCAAGGCTGCTCTTGCAGAGAGTTTCCCTAATACCAAGATAATTGGCGGCCGTTACGGTCTCTCATCAAAGGATACCACCCCTGCTCAGATTATGGCAGTTTACGAGAACCTGAAGGCAAAGACACCTAAAGAGGATTT
>SFUD01000166.1 GCA_004561775.1 bacterium
ACAATCTGGGCTATCTCCAGCACCCTCTCGCTAGGTTTGCGGCCTGTGATAAGCTCATAGAGGGTAAAGAGGATATGACCGCCATCCAGGGCAGGTATCGGGAGCAGATTAAGCACCGCCAACATTATGGAGAGGAAAGCTGTTATGCTCCAGAAAATCTTCCAATTCCAGGTATCGGGAAAAATCTTGCCTATTGCAATAAAGCTGCCAACAGATTTGTAGGCCTCTGTCTTAGGGGTAAAGATAAGCTTGAGTTCCTGCCAATAGTTCTTTACGGTTACCACAGCCCTCTCTATGCCGGCAGGAAGTGCGCCAAAGAAGGAGTAGTTGCTGCGGGTGGTCTTGTAGAAGTCCGACACATTGTTGTTTACAATTACCCCTATGCGCCCCAGCGAATCTACGCTAAGCGGCACATAGAGCAGCTCATTGCCTCTTGCAACAGTAGCCACAACGCTGTCGTTCTTAAAGGACTGCAGGCTCTCCATAACCTCCATAAGCATACCCGAGCCGGAGTTGTTAATCGCAACAATGCGGTCTCCCTTCATTAGTCCCGATGCTGCATTGGGTGAGTCCTGAGGCACCTCTGCAATTGTAAATGGAATGCCATACTCAAAGAGTCTCCCGCTCTTTAAAGAGGAGAGAATGGTTGGAATATAAGAGGGGTCTATCTCTACTGTTACAGTATCCTCCCCCCGGAGCACCGTGGCATAAGTGGCCTGAGTGCGGATAAGAGTAATTACAACATCCTCGAAGCGCTCTATAGGCTCGCCCCCGTCAAATGAGATTATCCTGTCGCCATTGCGGAATCCTATCTCCTTTCCAAGCTCACTAACATATACACCTGTATCAACATCCTGATTCTTAATATATTGCTCTCCCCATACATAGAGCACACCCCAGTAGATAAGAATGGCCAGAATAAAGTTGTTTAAAACTCCGCCCGCCATAACAAATATTCTCTGCCAGGCCGGTTTGGAACGGAACTCCCAAGGCTCTGCAGGCTTTGCAAGCTGCTCCTTGTCCATAGACTCATCTATCATTCCCGCAATCTTGCAATACCCGCCAAAGGGTATCCAGCCAATGCCAAACTCCGTATCCGAATTCTTTGGCTTATATTTAAAGAGGCTGAAAAAGGGGTCGAAAAAGAGATAGAACTTCTCCACCTTTATCTTAAATATCCTGGCCCAGAGGTAATGTCCAAATTCGTGTACCACAACAAGCAGGCTCAATGCAAGAATAACCTGCAAAATCTTCATTAAAACAACCATATCAATCTGTCAAATCAAAATCAAAATAGAAATACAAATCTAAATTAATATAAAAACCAACAATAAAGCCATAAAGCAAAAATAGACTCTCTCGCATCAGTTGCAGAAGCGGCTGCTGCAGAGCTCCTCCGCTATCCGCTTGGCCTCCCTGTCCGCCTCAAATATATCCTGCAGGAGAGGCTTCTCAACAAATGAGCACCTCTGCAGAGTCTCCTCTATAAGGTGCGGAATATCGCGGAACCTTATCCTCTCTGCCAGAAATGCCGCCACTGCCACCTCATTGGCGCCATTCATAGAGCAGGGCATTGTACCCCCCTTTGCAAAGGACTCCATAGCAATGCGCAGCGCCGGAAACTTCTTCAAATCCGGCTTGAAAAAGGTGAGCGATGCCAGTTCTGCAAAATCCACCCTTGGCGCGGAGAGGGAGAGGCGCTGGGGATAAGAGAGCGCATACTGGATAGGCACGCGCATATCGGGAGCACCCAATTGAGCCTTAACCGCACCATCTGCAAACTGCACCATAGAGTGCACTATGGATTGCGGATGCACCAGAATCTCTATCTTCTCCGCAGGCATTCCAAAGAGCCACGAAGCCTCCATAAGCTCCAGCCCCTTATTCATCATTGTAGCAGAATCTATGGTAACCTTGGCGCCCATACTCCAATTGGGATGCTTAAGCGCCTGCGCCTTTGTGGCAGACTGAATCTGCTCATAGGTAAACTCTCTGAATGGTCCTCCCGATGCAGTAAGCAGCAGCTTCTCCACCTCTCCAAACTCCCCCTGCAGGCACTGGAAGATTGCAGAATGCTCCGAATCCACAGGCAGCAGAGGCACCCTGTTGCGCTTTGCAGCTGCAGTAACAATGGAACCTGCAGCAACAAGGGTCTCCTTATTTGCAAGGGCTATGGTCTTGCCGCTCTCTATGGCTGCAAGAGTAGGCTCAAGCCCGCTGAACCCCACCATTGCCGCAACCACAATATCTATATTATCTGCACTTGCAAGATAGTCCTTAACGGAATCAATGCCGGCAAAGAGCTTGGTATCACAGTTGCCAAGCCGCTCCACAAGCGCGGGATATCTCTCGCTGTTGCAGATTATTGCACAATTTGGAGAAAACCTCTCCACCTGATTGGCAAGCATCTCCACATTATTGTTTGCAGTAAGCAGCTCCACCTCAAAGAGGTCTCTGTGCTCCTCTATCACCTGTAGTGTCTGGGTACCTATAGAACCGGTAGAACCAAGTATGGCAATTCTCTTCTTCATCTGCTAAAAATTAATATAATCGGCAGGATTTACAGGCTCACCGTCTCTCCACATCTCTATATAGACAAAAGTGGTGCGCTCACCATTCAACTTGTCGCCGGCAACGGCAATGGGGGTACCCGCCTTAACCTCATCTCCCCACTTGCAGAGAAGACCCCCGTTATGCCTGTAGATGGAGATAAGGTCGTACTTGTGTTGGATAATTACAACATACTCCTCCGCATCGTTATAAGTTGCAGAGACCACAGAGCCATCCAGCGGCGAACTCACAACGCTGTTGCTTGATGTGGATATCTTTATGTAGGGGTGATTCTCATATTTGTTGAACTCCTCCACAACCACACCCTTTACAGGAGGGAAGAGATGCGCGCCCTCCAACTGGGCCGCCATTTTGGAATCCGAGGAGAGTTTAAAGCGCTCCTCCCCCACCACATAAGCCCTAAGGAGAGAGTCGTCCTGGATGAGAGCCTCCCTGCTCTTCACCTTCCCGCTTGTCTGCTGCGGAACTTTAAGGAGGCTGTCCCGCTCCAGCGGCTCATATCC
>SFUD01000167.1 GCA_004561775.1 bacterium
CCGTCTCAAGGAGAACTACCGCCAGCAGTCTGAGTGGCGCCTCAACAAGGATATCCGCAGCTTCTACATCCAGAAGGCCGGAATCGAGCTCCCCGAGGAGTTTATGAAGAGATGGCTCTTTACCATTAATGAGGGCAAGTTTACAATGGAACAGATAGAGAAGGAGTTCCCTCTCTTCCTTAAGGATTTCCGTTGGCAGCTTATCCGTCAGTACATTATGAAGGAGCAGAAGATGGAGATTAAGAGAGAGGATCTTCTTGCAGAGGCATAGAAGATTGCATCTTACCAGTTTGCAATGTACGGTCTTAACGATGTTCCTGAGGAGCAGCTTACAAGCTATGCGGAGTCTCTTCTTGCAAATGAGCAGGAGGGCCGCAGGGTTTACGAAAAGAGAGAGGAGGATATGGTTCTCGACTATGTTAAGGAGACAGTTACCCTTGCAGAGAAGAGCGTAACCATAGAGGAACTTCAGAATATGAACAACTAGAGATAATATGGCAACAGAATTTGAAAAATACGCCATCAAGCATTTGGGCATAAGCTCAACTGCACTTGGCAGATATACCTCATTTACAAACGCATACATCAATCCCTCCATCATAGAGGAGCGACAGATGAATGTTGCGGTTATGGATGTCTTCTCCCGTCTTATGATGGACAGGATAATCTTTCTTGGCGTACCTATTTCAGACGATGTTGCCAATATTATTCAGGCTCAGCTACTCTTCCTGGACTCTACAGATTCCACTGCAGATATCCAGCTCTATATCAACTCGCCGGGCGGCGGTGTATATGCCGGTCTTGGCATCTATGATACAATGCAGCTTGTAAACTCAGACGTTGCAACCATCTGCACAGGTATGGCCGCCTCAATGGCATCCGTGCTCCTCTGCGCAGGCGCCAAAGGCAAACGCAGCGCTCTCCCCCACTCAAGGGTAATGATTCACCAGCCTATGGGAGGAGCAGAGGGGCAGGCTTCGGATATAGAGATTACAGCCAGAGAGATTCTCAAACTCAAACAAGAACTCTATCACATCATCTCGCATCACTCCGGCAAGAGCATCAAGCAGATTGAGAAGGATGCAGACAGAGATTACTGGATGACATCTCAAGAGGCTATGTCCTACGGTATGATAGATGAGATTCTCTCAAAGTCCAAAAAATAAAGGATTTCCTGCAAACAGGTAAAGTTCCAACCAAGAGGTAGAGTTTCCACCAACAAGTAGAGTTATGACCAAAAAGAGCGAAGAGAAGTATTGTTATGTATGCGGAAGGCCCGGCTCCCAGGTAACCTTGCTGGGGGCTGGTCCTTTTGGCTATATCTGCACAGATTGCGCAAACCAGCTTAGAGAGATAACCGACGCCTTGGACAATTCTGCAAAGAAGAGCGCCTTGGAGAGTGCGGCAGCAGAGTCGGCCAAGGGCTTCACCCTCCTTAAGCCAAAGGAGATAACAGCCTTTCTGGACCAATATGTTATTGGCCAGGACGACGCCAAGAAATATATCTCCGTAGCGGTCTATAACCACTACAAACGCATAATGGCTACAACGGGCAGCACTGCTCCTGCCGACAGCATCCCAGCTGCAGGCACAGCTTCCCCTGCTGGCGCTCCTGCCGCTGCAGGCAACTCCGCTGCAGACGACGACACGCTGCTGGAGAAATCCAATATGCTGCTGGTTGGCCCAACCGGCACCGGCAAGACACTGCTTGCCAAGACAATAGCAAAAATGCTGAATGTTCCCTTTGCAATAGTAGATGCAACTGTGCTCACAGAGGCAGGCTACGTTGGAGAGGATGTGGAGACCATCATTACCCGCCTCCTGCAGGAGTGCGACTACAATGTTGAGCTTGCGCAACGGGGCATAGTCTTCATAGACGAGATAGACAAGATTGCCCGCAAGAGCGACAACCCCTCCATCACCAGGGACGTATCGGGAGAAGGAGTACAGCAGGCAATGCTTAAACTACTGGAGGGCAGCATAGTAAATGTACCGCCACAGGGTGGAAGAAAGCACCCTGAGCAGCGACTTATTCCTGTAGATACTTCAAATATCCTCTTCATCTGCGGAGGCGCCTTTGAGGGGATTGAGCGCAAGATTGCGCAGCGCCTCAACACAAATGTGGTAGGATACACAGCAAAGAACAAAAATGCAGAGTTGGATAGGGACGACCTTATGAAATACGTTGCCCCTCAGGACCTGCGCGCCTACGGGCTCATTCCGGAGATTATTGGCCGTCTCCCAATTATCACCTCGCTGCACTCGCTTGGCAGAGAGGCTCTTCTCGATATCCTCACCAAGCCAAAGAATGCACTTGTAAAGCAATACACAAGGCTCTTCCAGATGGATGGAATTAAGCTTGTCATTAATCCCGATGTGCTTGAGTACATTGTAGATACAGCCATCGAATACAAGATTGGCGCCCGCGGTCTGCGCACCATCTGCGAAACCATAATGCTGGATGCAATGTACGATGCCCCATCCTCCAACAGAAAGACCTTCACCGTCACTCTTGCCTACGCAAAAGAGAAGATGGCGCACTTCTCCCCTGGCACAGTGTAGGAAACTGCTGACTCCGCTTGCGGGTCTCCCCATTCACGAGAGGATGGGCGCACACGGTCTGTGCGGAATAGTTGCCGACAGCGCTTGGAGTCCTTCGTGCAAATCACCGAGCGGATCACCAAAACACAACCATCTGATAATTAGCGCAATGCGTTTTTAAAAGTCGCTCGGTGAGCCTATTTTGACGGCACCGAGCGGGCCAACCCACCCTACAGGTGCCTGGGAGCCACATTCGCCCGCTCGGTGATTTACACGAAGCGTTTTTCCGCCTTTCCGAGTAAGCGTCTCCGAAGACAAAATCTGGGTTTTTGTGCGCTTTCGCCGATACTGTGGGCACTATATCGTTACGAAAGCAACGCTGAGACGCTTTCGCCACAACTGAAAAACAACATAATTATTTGCATTGTCATAAGTTGTCAATATCTCGGCGTAGTTTTGCAAAGAGTTAATTATGGAGGATCAATTCTATGTTTGCTATTTTACTTTTCATTGCATTGG
>SFUD01000168.1 GCA_004561775.1 bacterium
GAGGCTGGAGGCAGGCAATCTGGCGGCAATTGAGCAGGAGTATTTTGAGCATCTCTACAGGCGCAACGGCTGGCATCTCTTTGAGGAGCTTGCGGAGGGCGAGGTTGTCCGCGGCCTCTCGCAGCAGGAGATGCGCAACCGCAGGCTCTCTCCGGTTACCCTCTCGCAGTCTGCAGTAGAGTGCACCGGCAAGGTAATTGAGGCAAGAATTGCAGGCTTAGATAATGCTGCCAATCTGCTTCTGGAACAGAGAGATGGCACAATTAAGGCCTATGCCTTTAAAGAGGTGAGGTTTATAATTGAAAAATGAGATAATTACGCTATATTTGAAGAATAATTTGAGAAATAATTTTTGAAGAGATATGAAACAGGAGAAAGTATTGGAAATCTTTGAGGAGATTACAAAGATTCCGCGCGAGAGCGGCAAAGAAGAGCAGATAATAGCATATTTGTGCAAATGGGCAGAGGAGCACTCTCTTAAGAGCAAGGTGGACGAGGTTGGCAATGTGCTTATAGAGGCACCGGCAACCCCAGGCTACGAGGGGGCAGATACAATTGTGCTTCAGAGCCACTCCGATATGGTGTGCGAGAAGAACCCCGGCGTGGAGCACGACTTTGCCAAAGACCCTATCAAATATATTATTAAGGATGGCTGGATGATTGCTCCCGATACTACCCTTGGCGCAGATTGCGGCATTGGAATGGCTGCGCAGATGGCTGCCCTTATAGATAAGGACCTTAAGCACGGCAAACTGGAGGCTCTCTTTACAAAATCTGAGGAGACCGGAATGGATGGGGCTAACGGGCTCAAGGAGGGATTCTTTAGCGGCAAGACCCTCATTAACCTGGATTCCGAGGATGACGGGCAGCTCTTTATAGGTTGCGCCGGCGGAATAGATACAACTGCAAAATTCAAATATACCACAGAGCCTGCTACTCCCGATTATATAAAATGCGAGTTTAGGATAGATGGCTGCCAGGGCGGACACAGTGGCGATGATATAGATAAGAATAGAGCCAATGCGGTAAGGATTCTGGCGCGCTTCCTCTATATGCTCTATGCAAAATATGATGTGGAGCTCTACGAGATTGATGGAGGCAACAAGGTTAATGCCATTGCCCGCAATGCCTACGCTGTGGTTGGCTTCCCTGCAAGAGCAAAGAGGAGTGTTGTAAAGATGTTTACCGAGTTTATTGCAGCAGTTAAGGCAGAGTATGCCATTTCGGACCCTGCAATCAACGGCTTTATGGGAGAGGTTGGAGTTAAGGATATGAAGAGCGGCAAGATTGAGGGTTCTCCTAAGAGAGCAGTTAACAGAGATACCGCCGCGCTTCTGGTTTATGCCCTTAATGCGGTTGCGCACGGAGTGCTTGCAATGAGCGAGAGTATGCCGGGTCTGGTGGAGACCTCCACTAACCTTGCCTCTGTAAAGATGCTCCCGGGAAATGTGATAGTTGTTGCCACAAGTCAGCGCAGCTCTGTAAACAGCGCGCGTCAGATGGCGGCAAATCAGGTGGAGGCCTGCTTTGCGCTTGCCGGAGCAACGGTAACCCACCACGACAAATATCCTGGTTGGAATCCTAATACCAATTCTCCAATCCTTAAGGTTACAGAGGCCTCCTACAGGAGACTCTTCAACCAGGAGCCTGTTGTAAGGGCAATACACGCAGGTCTGGAGTGCGGACTCTTCCTGGAGAAGTATCCTTACCTTGATATGATCTCTTTTGGTCCTACCCTGCGTTCTGTACACGCGCCGGGCGAGAGGCTGGAACTTGCAACTGTAGATAGATTTGTCAAATTGCTTCAGGATGTAATTGAGACTGTGGCAGAGGAGACAAAATAGTTTTTTAGATATGAGTCTTTTATTGGCACCATCCATGCTCTCCGCAAATTTCGGAGAGCTGGATAAGAGCGTGGAACTTGTTAATGAGGGGGCTGCAGACTGGTTTCATCTGGATATAATGGATGGCCTCTTTGTTCCCAATATCTCCTATGGATTTCCGGTAGTGAAGGCTATAGCCAAGAGGGCGCGCAAACCTTTGGACGCTCACCTTATGATTGTGGACCCGGACAGGTATATAGATACCTTTGCCGCTTGCGGTGTGGAGTATCTTAGCGTTCATTACGAGGCTTGCAACCACCTTCACCGCACCATCTATCACATTAAGGACAAGGGGATGAAGGCCGGAGTAGCAATAAATCCCCATACTCCGGTGGATAACCTTAAAGAGGTTCTGTCTGATGCCGATTTCTTTCTGATAATGTCTGTTAATCCGGGCTTTGGCGGCCAGTCCTTTATTCCAAATGCCGTAAGCAAAGTGAAGAGGCTCCGCCAGATGCTGCAGGAGTGCGGCTCAGGAGCGCTTATAGAGGTAGATGGCGGCGTAGGTGTGCAGAATGCCGCTCAACTCTGCGCTGCAGGTGCAGATATACTTGTTGCAGGAAGTGCCGTATTTGGAGCTGCAGACCCGCTTGATGCAATGAGGCGCATAAAGGGAGAGTAGTTATTGCGCCAATGGTGCTATCTGCACTGTTGGCGCTATTTGCACTCTTGGCGCTATTTGCACTGTTGGTGCTGTTGGCACTGTTGGTGCTGTTGGCACTATTCGCGCTTGAGTTCTCTTGTGATTTCAGCTACAGACTGTCTGAAGTTTCTGTCTATATCTATAAGGTCCTGTACTGTGTTGCAGGCGTGGAGAACGGTTGCGTGGTCTTTGCCTCCAATCTGGGCGCCTATGGATGAGAGAGAGGATTTTGTAAGGGTTCTGCCAAGGTACATTGCTATCTGTCTGGCCTGAACAATCTCTCTCTTTCTTGTCTTTTGCGCAAGAGCATCCTGGCTTAGACCAAAGTAGTTGCAGACGGTAACCTGAATCTTGTCTATTGTAATCTCCTCCTTGCTGGAGTTTACAACCCTCTCTATGAGCCTCTGCGCAAGCTCTATGGTAATATCCTGCTTGCAATAGATGGAGTGTGCAATAAGGTTGTTAAGAGTTCCCTCAAGTTCTCTCACATTGCCTGTTACCCTCTCTGCAAGGTATTTGAGAATCTCTTCATTTGAACCTTGAGAGCAGACGGTTGTCCAACCCCTTCATCTCTACAGGAGCCCTGTCCGAGGTGAGAATAAGTTGCTTTCCATCCTGTTGCAACTGGTTGAATATCTGGAAGAAGGCATTCTGTGTGCCAACCTTGTCCGCAAACTCCTGAACATCGTCTATAATGAGCACATCCATCATCATGTAGAAGTGCAGGAAGTCTGTAAGCTTATTCTTTATTGCAACGGCATCCATATACTGAGTACGGAATCTGTTGGCGCTTACATAGAGCACTATCTTCTCCGGATATCTCTCCTTTATTGCTATGCCTATTGCCTGCGCAAGGTGTGTCTTTCCAAGACCCGAACCTCCATAAATGAGGATTGGGTTGAAGGCGTTCTTTCCCGGCTTCTCTGCAATGGAGAGACCTGCTGCCCTGGCAAGCCTGTTGCACTCACCCTCTATAAAATTGTTGAAGTTGTAGTTGGGGTTAAGCTGCGGATCTATCTTAAGCTGCTTCAGGCCAGGAATAATGAACGGATTGGTTATTCCTCCTGAAGGCTGCGGGAATGGAATGCTCTTGTTTGAGAGAGCCCCGTTGTTGGATTGGGGCACTGTAATGCTCTTCTCCTTAGCCATCCTGATTTTGTAGAGCAGTCTGGCATTGTTACCCATAGTACGCTTAAGGGCACCTGCGAGGAACTTCAGATAATGCTCCTCCAGATACTCTCGGAAAAAGTCCGACGGCACCTCAATGGTAAGAGTGGTCCCTTCCAGGGAGATTGGGATGATTGGCTTAAACCAAGTCTCAAAACTCCTTGGAGGAATGACCTCTTGAATGAGGCTCAAACATTTTTCCCATACCTGAATATGTGAAGAGTTTTCTTGCATAACTGTGAACAAAGTTGGTGCAAAAAAAAATGAAAAAAAATCTTGCCGACTATTGTTTTTTTGTAATTAGTTGCAACTTGCTAAAAATCAATGAAATTATTTTTACCTATTGTAAAGCATTGAAAAACAACTAATTGCAAAGAAAAGTATGGTTGGGGATATCTCTGGGGCAGGTTATTTTTTTTGCGTTTAAAAGACGGAGATTTTTATGTATTTTTTTGGGTTGGCCTCTATTTTTTGAACCAAATCGCTGATGCTGTTCAACATAGAAGTTAGAGCGTTGTGAAGGGTATCTGTCTCCATAAGTTTGCCCAAAGTTCCCTCCGGATTCTGAATCTTTGCCATTAATCCCTTCAACTCCTCTATTGTGCCTTTAAGGTCTGCCTCGCTAAGTCCCTTGGTAATGGTGTTGGCATTTTTCAGTGTCTGGTTAAGGTCTTGGCTTCCCACATTCAGGTTATCTGTAAGCAGCTTTACATTCTTGAGAATCTCCTCCACCTCCGGCGCAGACTTCTTAAGGGTTGCAG
>SFUD01000169.1 GCA_004561775.1 bacterium
AAGCACGACGACGACCGCAAAGGGGAGTGTTTCCGCAGCTACTCCAACCCGGAGGAGTCCTTTACAGACCACTCGCTCTTCCTTGTGGAGAGAGCGCGCTACAGGAGCCTCTTCTCCCTTAATCGGGAAGACTATAAGGCTTGGGCGCACGGGCTTAAGGCTGCCGGATATGCAACCAATCCGCAATATGCTCAACTGCTTATAAAGATTATAGAGGAGAACAATCTGCAGCGCTACGACAGGCTTGCGGGTGGTGAATCTGCTGCATACGGCGGCAAATCAGAGAAGGCCAAGCGGCTCGCTGCCCAGTTGGGAGAGTTGCAGATGCAGTTAACAGAGTTGGAGGGCAGGATCTCTAAGAGTGTAAGGGAGGCTAACCGACTGCAGAGCGGCAAAGAGTTTAGAAGGCTCTCCAAGGAGCTGAAGAGCCTGCAGAAGAGCAAAAAGAGGTTGGAGAAGAGTATAAAAAAGTGCGAGCGCAAGCTTAAACGCGCAAAGTAGAGTCTTATGGAGGCTAAAAAGAGGAGATATTTGACAATTATAGTTGCAGCGCTCTTCCTGCTGCTTATTTCTATAGCATATTGGCTAATGCTGCCCCTCTGGTGCGCCTATAGGGCTAATGTAGAGCAGGAGATAGTGCTTAAAGTGCCGCAGAATGCCACTACGGAGGAGGTTCTTGCAATGCTGGAGCCCAATCTGAAGAGCAGTTTCACTCTAAAGCAGGCATTGCATATAAAGAGCCTTGGAGAGCAGGTTAGGGCGGGTTATTTCCGCTTTGCCAAGGGTACAGACAACATTACAATTATCCGCAGGCTGCAATATAACCACCAGAGCCCCTATAAACTTGTACTCTCCGGCAACATAAGAGGTATGCAGAGGCTTGCTGCGCTGCTTGGAGAGCGGCTTATGGCAGACTCCACAGCCTTTGCAGACTATTTTTCTTCTCCCGATGTGCTGCAGCTCTGCAACCTTAATCGGGAAGAACTTCCATCTCTCATTCTGCCAAATACTTATGAGGTGTGGTGGACAATCTCTCCAAAGGGCTTTGTGGAGCGGATGATAAGGGAGCACAAAGCCTTCTGGAACAGCGCAAGGCTGGCCAAGGCAGAGTCGCTTGGGCTAACGCCGGCGGAGGTCTCCACATTGGCCTCTATTGTCTGCGAGGAGAGCAACAAGAGGGCAGAGCTTCCCATAATTGCAGGGGTCTATATAAACAGACTCAAAAGGGGTATGAAGCTGGATGCAGACCCAACGGTAAAATTTGCAGTTGGAGATTTTACTCTTAAGAGAATCCTCTACAAGCACCTCTCTACAGAGTCTCCATACAATACATATTTGCATAAAGGATTGCCTCCGGGGCCAATTACAATACCCTCTATAGAGGGAATAGATGCAGTTTTAAACTACAAAGAGCATAACTATCTCTATTTCTGCGCAAGTGAGGCGCTTGACGGAACGCACAGATTTGCGCAAACCTTATCTGAACATAATGCAAATGCAGCCCGTTACAGGGCAGAATTAAATAAAAGAAGGATATTATGAGACACTACCTTTCACTTTTGAGCGCTCTGACGCTCTCTCTCTTTGCACTCTTCTCATTTTCAGAAAGAGCAGCGGCACAATCCATAGATTTTACTAGAGGAGAAGATGTTACCGGCAAGATAGCAGACAGTCTTAAATATATTCTGCCTGAGTTCTCGCACGGATTGTTATCCTACAGGGATGGAAGCAAATCGCAGGGTCTTTTTAATGTGGCAACATACAACCAGTCTATCCACTTTAAGAAGAGAGATGGCACTATAATGGAGCTTGCAGGGATAGATGAGGTGGAGAGGCTAATAGCAGATAAGAGAGTCTTCATAAGAGACAACAGCACCTTCTATGAACTGTTGGAGGAGCGTGAAAGGGTTGCAATTGCACTCTCCAGAGAACTGAAGTTTATGGAAGCAGACAAGCCAGGGGCATACGGCACCGCTTCGCCTACCGCATCTGTAACCTCCTATACAAGCATAGAGTACAATGGCGAGAGCCATAGCATTGGCATAAATCTCTCTGCAAAATACAGATACAAGGAGACGCTGTGGCTATATAATGGAAAGAGTCTTATCAAACCTTCAAAAAAGAATTTGATAAAACTCCTTCCGGGGAGGCGCGAAGAGATAGAACTCTACTGCAAGGAGAACGGAACCGAGTTTGGCAATTACCAGTGGCTCCGTAAACTCTTTAATTCTCTGAAGTAGAGGCTTTATAGTAGAGTGGATTGCCCTCGCTGTCTATTCCCTCTATTACAATATCAAAAGAGTTTGTAATATCCGAATTGTAGAATGAGACCTCTATTCCCTCCTTTGGAGAGTATAGATATGGGTCCCAGTAGAGGGTTTTTCTGCGGTCGCTTCTTAGTCCCGATGCCTGCACGCTATATTTTGGAGAGTAGAACCTTGTTGGTTTCTGCCATCCTAGCGGCTGAGTGCTAGCAACATTCGGAGGCGATACCTTCTCTCCGTACGGGTTCTTTGTATTGATAAGCAATACGGCGCGCGGATACTCAAGCGCAGTTGCGCTGGTTTGGAATGGAGCAGCCCTCATTCCGGTGCAGACAGCAAGAGCGGAGACATTATCTATAGGCATAGAGAAGAGTTGGTCGTACTCAAAGTCATCTATGAGTTTCTTGTTTACATATACAAGCGCTCTGTGCCATCGGGAGCCTATTGTCATCTCTGTAGAGACTGCCACTCCTCTTCCAACAAGGAACTTGCCGCTATCGGTATAATCTATCTTAAGGGCTGTAAGGGCTGTCAGCACCTGTGCACAGGATTCAGAATTGGTGGTTCCCCAGCTTGTATATCCTCCGTCTGCATTCTGAAGGGCTGAAAGGCAATCCAGCGCTTTATCCACAGCGACTTCAACCTGAGCATTGCCGCTGTAGTAAGGCGCCAGTGCCTGTATTGCCATGGCTGTCATGTCAGGATCTGCTGTCTCTCCCGACAGTGCCCAGCCTCCGTCTTCAAGTTCTGCTGCAAGAATGGTTTCTATAATGTTTTCTCTTGTTGCCTG
>SFUD01000170.1 GCA_004561775.1 bacterium
TTTGCCTTATAGTATTGAGTGATATCAATTGAAAGAAAACTCTTTCATCTTATCCCCTTGCTTGTTGATGTATTTGCGATACTCTTCTTTAGACGAGTCCATCTCATACAGCACCATATCAATAATATTGGCGTAGTTAGATTCAGAGAAGAGAGAGAGGTTAAGGTCTATGTTATGCATAAAATCCACTATATCGCCCTCCTGTATCAGTTTCTCCCAAGCCTGGGCAAAAGAATTGTTATAGTAGTCCAACAAGGTTACAAAAGATTTGATTATCTTATAGTTCTGGTCATAGAGTTCTTTCAAGATGATAAAAGAGTCTTTGTCATATTCAATTGCAGTTGAGAGAAGACCATAAAGGTGCAGATTATTAAACTGATGCAGCACAGTTATGTCAAAGAAATAATTCTCCGGATAGTATGCCTTAAAAGAGAGATTGAGTTGAGTAATCTTATTTGTAGAGACTCTCAAAAGGCTGTCCGGCACATTCGATAAAGAGTTCCCGTTTAGGGTATAGAGAGTTAAAACAGTATCAATTGCCGCAGACTTGACAGAATAGAGAGAATCTGCTTTAGCAATAAACTTTGCGCCGCTCTCAAGCGACTGCACAACAGAAAACATAATCTGTTTCACCTCCTTTCTGTTATTACAATGGGTTATGAGAGATGATACTCCAAAAGTCATAACTATACCAAGCACTGTGGCCAGAAAGTTACCCATAAAGGAACTGAGGTGTGAGAACTTACGCATTGTCCGTTAAATTTGTTACCTTCGCAAAGTTAAACAAAAGAACATCAAAGAGCAAAATGAGAGCACTGCATACCACAATACTGCATACCACAATCATATTGGCGCTCATCCATACGGCAACTATAGCGGCACCGGCACGAGTAGCAATAAATCCACCAAAGGAATCCTTGCAGCAGGATGGGGATATCCTAAAGGTCTATACCATCAGCAACAGAGAGGACTCACTTCTGCTGCGGCAGAAATGTACAGATTTTACTCCCGATGAGCTCTCCTCCGCCGAGTTCGCCCACTTTGCCGAGATGATGATAAAGACAGTGACGCACCCTTCGCAGGATGGCGTTGGGATAGCAGGTCCACAAGTGGGGCTCTCAAAAAGAGTGGTAGCCGTACAACGATTCGACAAAGAGGGCCAGCCCTTCATAGTCTATCCCAACATCAGCATAGTAGCATACCGTGGAGATCTTGTACCTGGTCCTGAGGGATGCCTTTCAGTCCCTGAATGCAGAGGAGAAGTGCTCAGATACAGAGATATAGATATAGAATACACCTCACCGCAAACATTGGAGAGAGTGCGTGAAAACGTAAAGGGTTTCACCGCTGTCATCTTCCAGCACGAGGTTGACCACCTGGAGGGCATACTCTACACAGACCGAGCAGTATGGTGGGCCCGACCTGAGGCGTGGTACATTGGCGGAGGTGTAACGGCCGCACCGGGCAAACCCAACGCAGCAGAGAACCTCAGAGCAGGTGCATCTGCATCAGAGCAAGCAATTGCTACCTGGCCCGCTGCCGACTACCTCTATTTCATCTCAACAGAGGTGGCGAGTTCAACAGACGGCAACGGCAACAAATCCCTAAGGGCAGCACTGACGCCGCAAGAGCGGGTTTACATAGACGCAGAGATGAAATATGCAGAGAAGAACCTCTGCGGAGAGAATTTCAGATTCATCTCTCCATACTACCACCAGTACACCTTTGAAGCCTTCAGCGGAAGGACAAAAGAGGATACCCTAAAGTTCCTCGCAGTAAAAGAGGAGGTAACAAAGGAGGCGATAGAGGCCTTCAGATACTATATGAAGCATCTCAACAACGGCAGGCAGTTTGTACTGGCAGGATTCAGTCAGGGAGCGCAACTCTCCATAGAGATTGTCAAAGCAATGAGAGAAGAGGAACTGAGCAAGATGGCCGCCGCCTATATCATCGGTTACAGGCTCACGGCAGAGGATCTCTCCCACCCCAACATAAAGGCGGCAGAGGATGAGACCTCGCGCGGGGTCTGCATCTCATTCAACTCGGCACTCTCCGAGAAGGGTATATGGGAGATGACATCGGGAGGAGCGGCAACCTGCATAAATCCTCTCAACTGGCACAGAGACACCACCGCCGCTGTATTGGAATACAATGGTTTAAAAGGCAAAGTGAGGGTAGATACCAAGAATAATGTGCTTATGGTGGAGATAGATAAGAGTCCCTTCCACAAGTGGATGGAGGAGCATCCATTATTCGGCAAGGCGGGAATGGACAAGGAGTGCCTGCACCACTGGGACCTGCTCTTCTACACGGAGAGCCTTAAGAAAAATGCGGCTAAACGAGCATACGTTAAATAAAAGTTGCAAAATATGAATGTTGTATGGCTTAGCGCCGCAGGATTATGCGGTGCCACAATTGTTGGAGCAATATTGGGATTCCTAATAAAGGACCTTCCGCACAGGTGGAACGACACCATTCTTGGTTTTTGTGCCGGTATTATGCTCTCCGCCTGCACGGTGGGGCTTATAGAGCCGGCTTTTGAGATGACTATGGACTCCGGCATAACGCTCGGGTGGCTCTGGGTAAGCATTGGAGTTATGGCAGGAGCTCTCTTTCTCAACCTTCTGGATGTCATCACCCCGCATATGCACACTATTACCGGGCTGGATCCGGAGGAGCACAAGAGCAACCACAGGCTCAACGGAGTGCTGCTCTTTGTAATGGCAATAGCCATCCACAAGCTTCCGGAGGGAATGGCAGCAGGTGTAACAATGAACCAGGATGCATCGGGAAGCATAGATTGGGCAGTTACAATAGGCATCTCCATACAGAATATTCCAGAGGGAATGGTAATAATTGCACCGCTGCTTATGGCGGGCATAACCCCAATCCGCACAATAATCATCTCCCTTGTTATAGGTCTGCTGGAGGTTATAGGGGTATGGATAGGCTATGCGCTGGGCAGCATCTCTGCAGGCTTACTCCCTATAATGCTAGGATTTGCAGGAGGCGCAATGCTCTACGTAACGTC
>SFUD01000171.1 GCA_004561775.1 bacterium
TACTGCTCCCGATACCTTCATATCTGTTGTCCACTCCACCTTGGAGAGAGTATCCGCAACCCTCTTGTACGACTCCTCCGCCTGCTTGAAGAGCGATGCGCTCTCCGCCTCATTAGCCTGGGCAGACTTGTAAAGGGTATTGCCCAAATTGTAGTTTGCAGCTACAGAGAGAGAGTCCTTTATGAGCGCCTTGCGGTACTCAATATCTGCCTCTTTCAAATTATTCTTCTTAAAATACCTGTTTCCGCTTCTTACCTCTCTCTTCTCAACCTGTGCAAATGCAGAGCCGGAGCCTCCCAACATAAATAGAAGCAGAAGCACTGCAAAGAGTCTCTTGTTAACCCTGCGGCTCCCCACAAGAAACTCCAGAAGCAGAAAGAGCAGCGCAATACCTATAAAATACATATACTGTTCATCATAATCCTCAAAGACCACAGACTGGAACTCCTTGCTCTGCAGGTTTTTAAGCTCGTCGATGATAGGATTGAGGCCAAACTCCTCGTTTCCGGCACGCACATACGCCCCCTCTCCTGCTGTTGCAATCTCCGCCAAAGTCTTCTCATCCAATTTTGTTACTACAATATTCCCCTCACTATCCTTAAGAAGCTCGCCATTCTCCCCAACCGGAATAGGTTTGCCCTCCGGAGAGCCCACGCCTATGGTAAAGACCCTTATACCCAACTTGGCAGCCTCTTCGGCAGCAGCAACGGGGTTATCCTCGTGATTCTCGCCATCTGTAATGAGTATTATTGCCCTATCATTCTTGGTCTGCTCCGTATCTGTATTGCTGAAGCTCTTAATGCAAGTAGTTATGGCCTCTGCCATTGCAGTTCCCTGCACAGGCACAGAGCCGGTATTTATACTGTTCAGAAAGAGTTTTGCAGAGACATAGTCTGTAGTAATAGGGAGCTGCACAAACGACTGACCTGCAAAGACAACCAAACCTATCCTGTCTCCTCCCAACTTGTCCACCAATCTGGAGATTGCAAGTTTTGCCCTCTCCAGCCTGTTTGGAGCATAATCCTGCGCAAGCATAGAGTTGGAGACATCCAATGCAATCATAATCTCTGCCCCCTTGTGCCTCTTCTCCTTAAGACGCGCCCCTATCTGAGGTCTTGCAAGAGCAACTACCAGAAAGAACCACGCAAGCGAAAAGAAGACCAGCCTTACCCAACTCTTTGCCCTTGAGCGGAGAGGCATAAGGCGCTCCACAAGCTCCACATTGCCTATTCTCTCCACCTTCTTTCTCTGAGCCCTCCTGTAGAGCATATTCAGGATAAAAAATAGAGGTATAAGAAGCAATAAAAAGAGATACTCCAATTGTGCAAAATGTATCATAATTTCCTCCTTAATCCGGTAAATATTTAATTACAAAGAGTTTAAGAACAAGACCCAAAGCCAAAGCCAAGAGCGCCGCAAGCGCAAAAGGCATATAGAGTTCTTTATAGAGCGGGAACGAATCCACCTGAACCTTATTCTTCTCCATCTTATTTATCTCTCCGTATATCTCAAGCAATTTTGTATTGTCTGTAGCCCTGAAATACTTTCCATCCGTACCCTGAGCTATCTCCTTAAGCAACGGTTCGTCTATCTGCACCTCCACATTAACCAGCTGCGGGCCATAAGGAGTCATATACGGGTAAGGGGCTGTTCCCATAGCGCCTACACCAATTGTATAGACTCTAATGCCGTAGGTCTTTGCAATCTCTGCAGCCATCTTTGGAGAGATCTCTCCGGAGTTGTTTACACCATCTGTAAGCAGAATAATCACCTTGCTCTTTGCATCAGAGTCCTTAAGCCTTGCCACAGCAGTGGCCAGACCATTTCCAATGGCGGTGCCATCCTCTATAAGACCGCACTCAATCTCCTTTATAAGATTTATGAGCGTGGCTCTGTCTGTTGTAACAGGGCACTGCGTATAACTCTCTCCTGCAAAGACAACCACACCTATTCTGTCCGACGGGCGCTCTGCCACAAAGCGTATTGCAATATCCTTTGCGGCATTGATTCTGTCCGGGGTAAAGTCCCTTGCAAGCATACTTGTAGAGACATCCAGCGCCAGAATTATATCAATTCCCTCCGTATCCACGTGCTCAAAGGTAGATGAAGACCTTGGACGCGCAATGGCAAGCACCATAGCGGCAATTGCAACGCAGGTTAAAATAAAGGGAATATGCCTCAAAGCCCTCCTGATTCCGCCACCCTTTGTAGAGAGCGGCATAATTGTGGAGACTTTTATCCACGGCCTAAGCCCCTTGTACTCCCGATATATATATATTGCAACTATCGGGAATAAGAGAAGCAAGAGCCACAATAATGCGGGATATTCAAAAAACATACTACTTCTCCTCCTTTTCTGCCTCTAAAGTCTGCATAAATGTTGAATTTACAAATGAGACGGCTGTTGGTATAACCTCCTCATTCTCCTCTATGCCAGGCGAATACTTGGCAAATTTCACAAGGTCTGAGAGTTTGAAGAGATCCTCCAGACGGCCATAAATCTTCTCCTCTATCTCCTTATCCTTAAGCTCCTCCATAATCTCGCTGGAGGTCTTCTCCATTGCCGATACGCTGTAGCGGGCCTCTATGTAGGTTCTTAGCGTCTCTGTCACTCCGGTGTAGAACTGCTTCTCTTTGCCGTTCTGCCAAAGCTTCTCTCCGCGCAACTTCTCAAGCCTGCGGAGTGCCACAATGTGAGGAGGGTCTTTATGGAGCGACCTTCCAAAGAAGTCTTTGTTCTGCCTTCTGTAGATTATATATCTTGTTATAAGGTATATGACCACTATTACAAAGAGGCCCAGAAGCACCCACGGGAAGACCTCGCCAAAGGTTAGCGGATATCTCATCTGCCCCTTTATCTCCCTAATCTGAAAGTTTGCTGTATCTACCGGCACGCTCAGCACATTAAGGCTGGGCATATCAAAGCGGAGGGTATCCATACGGGTAACCACCTCATCCGAGCCTCCCAACTCCGGCGCATGCTGCACAACCACAAGAGGTTGCGGCAGCTTGTA
>SFUD01000172.1 GCA_004561775.1 bacterium
GGAGTCTCTCCTGTTGCCGTTACAACTCCTGTTGAGAGATTTATTGTTGCGCTTCGCTTTGTATTTTGGATAAGAATGGACTTTGCAAGCCCGCTCCACTCATTATCCCCAAATCCTGTTCCTTCGCATAATGTAACTCTTATTCCTGCCATTATATGTTTGAACGAGAGCCATATAATCTTGTCCTTGGCGCTCTTGCCGCTTGTCTTTGCCCAAAGGAAATCGCTCTTCTCATAGCCGGAGAGGGAGGTTGATGTAGCCTCTGTGCTCTGGTCCTTCTGCACCTCAAAGGCCTCCGCCTCTATGCTTTGCGGAGTTCTTGCAGGGTAGTAACCATAGATATCTACAGGAGTGTGGTCATTTTTGAAATAGACATCATAAGAGGGTATCCAGCGGTTTCCTGCCTCGTTATAGGTATAGTACAGGTTGTCGGCACGGTTGCCGGTAAGTTTAAGGGTTCCCGGGGTGTCACCCTCCCAGTCAACAATAAAGGTTCCAACCTTATCTCCATCCGCAAAACCGTTCTGGGTTGCCTTTGTTGCGTTGTTCTGGGAGATTTCGCCGGAGATGAGAATGGGTGTGCTGTCACCTCCCCCAATATTCTCAAGTTCGCTTGTTGTACAGCCAGCAACTCCTGCCAAAAGAGCGGCAAGAGCAAAATGCTTGGCATAGTACTTAAATATGTTAAATCCTTTCATATATGCAATCAATTAAGTGTTCCACCATAATCCTCATTATCCGTATCCCACCCAGAGATTCCAATGTTTATTCCCTCAGAGAGTTTGTCCACAGTAATGGTACACTTTTTTATAGTCCCGGAGGTGAACTCTATGCTCTGTGTAAGGCTTCTCGTCATCTCATCCACAATAAGGGTAATAAGAGTCTTGTTCTCAACGCTCTGCGGCACTATGAGCGCTCGATAGAGCGTGCCGTCATAATAGGGAGTTATATCTGCACTGTTGCCGTTGGCAGTAAGAGCGCCATCCTTAAGGTTAAGGAGAGCATTGCACTCAAGATTGTTTATCTTGACGCTCTTCAAGCTCTCCCTCAGCGTCTCTGCCGTAAAGCCCTTGCCGGGGAGTATGGTAATCTGAATCTGACTCATCCGGTGAGTGACGGTTATATTTACCTTGTTCTTGCTTGGGAATTGCAGGGAACTCTTTCCCCAAAGAATCTCACAGCTTCTGTAGTTCTCCCCGCTGCTCTGGTCTGCCTTGATTGCAAATGGAACGGCACTCACATCTGCCACGCTGCCGCTGTGGGGGTAGTAGCAGTAGAAATCAGCAGGTGTGGAGGCATCTTTCCAATAGTACTCCTGCTGGGATTTCCAGACTCCACTTTCGTAAGAGAATTTTACATTGCTCAAATGGTTTCCGGTATTCATCAGACTGCCTGAGTTCCAGCCGCTGCTCCCATTGGATAGGGCATTTACTACATAGAGACCAATTGCATCTTCCTCCTCAAAGGAGTCGTTCAGCACCTTGGTTATAGTTGTGCTGATGGCAAGTGGAATTTTCTGTACTATTTCAGTCCCTCCGCCGCCCGGCTTATCTGGACCATTCTCAGATTTGCTGCAGCCTGTCCATAAGAGGCAGGCAGATACCAATCCCAACACTAATACAAGAATCTTCATAAGAAAGTGGTTTTAATATTGTTCTTACAAATGTAGATATTCAGGCTTGTGGAGTCAAGTTCATAATAGGTCATTTGCCCTTTGTGGATAATTACTTCAAAATTACTAAATTTGTGGAATTCATTTATCTAATAATTGTAAACCTAAGGAGAGACTAAAATATGAAGAGATTGTGTTCCATTATGGTTTGCGCGCTGTTGATTCTGACAGCCTGCAATGGTAAAAAGGATTATACAGGCTCAATTCCAGAGGAGTTTGATGCCTATTGTACCTCTGCATTCAACAATTGGAAGATTCCCGGAATGTCTGTTGTAGTGGTAAAGGATGGCAAAGTGGTTTACCTTAAAGGCTTCGGATATGCCAAGATGGCGGACAGCACCGGAGCAGCAAAGAGTGTGGACCCTACCAATACAAAGTTTGTTATAGCCTCCACAACCAAGGCCTTTACAGGCGCCCTTCTTGCAAATGTGATGGATGAGGTGGAGGACCTTAAGTGGGACGACCCTGTTATTAAGCATCTTCCCGATTTTAGACTCTACGACAAATGGGCGCAGGAGAATATTATGGTTAAGGAGGTGATGGCGCACCATACAGGTTTTAAGACCTATGCGCTGGACGACCTGCCTATCTTTGGCTATGATCGGGACGACCTCTACAGGCTCCTGGGGGCAATAAGACCAAGCTACTCTTTCCGCTCCAAGTATGCATACAACAATGAGATGTATATTGTGGTGGCAAAGATTATTGAGAAATATACAGGCAAGAGCTGGGATGATGCCATTGCGGAGAGGCTCTTTGTTCCTCTGGAGATGACGCACTCCACCACAGGCAACAAAGCCTTTAAGAGCGATACCACCCTTGCCCTTGGTTACCGCGTCTCTTACGATGCAGAGGGGGACAGCCTTAAGGTTGAACCAAGAAGAGATAGGGAGGATGCCTTCACCTGGCTCTCTGCAGTTGCTCCGGCGGCCTTTGTTATGACTACCGCTGCAGATTTGGGCAACTGGCTGAAGATGCACCTTGCCGGCGGCGAGTTTAACGGCAAGCAGATAATCTCCAAGGAGAATCACGCAGCTCTCTTCAAGCCTCAGACGGTTACCTCTTTTGATGATGAGAGAATCTGTACTTACGGTCAGGGCTGGACAGTGGAGCAGAGCAACAAGTGCCGTTACATAAGACATACCGGTCTTGCATACGGCTACACCTCTTTGGTGGGTTTTGTCCCTGAACTTAATCTGGGCTTTGCATTCCTTACAAATAACGGCAAGACCTCAGATGCGCAGGCAGCCATTGCCCGCCAACTTATAGATATGTATCTGGGCGAGA
Organism: bacterium; assembly: GCA_004561775.1. Lineage (GTDB taxonomy): Bacteria > Bacteroidota > Bacteroidia > Bacteroidales > UBA932 > Egerieousia. The sequence goes on from SFUD01000172.1 coordinate 2,960, forward strand.
AGGGTAAGGACTACAGTGCAGAGTATC
>SFUD01000173.1 GCA_004561775.1 bacterium
AGAATCAAGTGGCCCACGCCTGCCCTGCAGAGCATCTCCGCCGCATAGGCTCCAACTCCGCCCAGGCCAATCACTGCCACAGAACTCTCAAAGAGCCTTTCAAGCCCCTCCGGGCCAACAAGCAATTCTGTTCTCTCCTTCCAAACCTCCATAAGTGCCGCACCTCCACTCTTTCAATATTATTGCTTCTAAATCATTGCAGGAGCTCTGCACCCTCTGCATCACTCCTTTTGGCATCATTGCAATTGCACTCAGCCACATTGCTCTTGGCTACCTCACCTTTTGCCTCCAGCTCTTTTGCCTCATTCCAAATCTCATCCATCTCTGCAAGAGTCATCTCCTTAAGAGACCTTCCTGCCCTTATGGTCTTCTCCTCCAGATAGGTAAAGCGCCTCATAAAGCCTTGCGGCATTTATAAGAGAAAAGAGCAAATCTCCAAACTCCTCCTGAGCATGCTTCTTGTAGAGAGTCTCATCCAGGAGGCCTTCCCGATGGGCCTTTGCAAGGCCAGCCAGTTCGCACTTAAACTCGCCTATCTCCTCCTCCACCTTGTCCCACACCTGCTCTCTCTCCTCCCAGTCGAAGCCCACAGCACGCGCCTTATCTTGCATACGGTAAGCCTTGATTATTGATGGCAGCCCCTCCGGCACTCCGCTGAGCACCCTTTTGTTCCCATCCTTCTCCGTGGTCTTAAGCTGCTCCCAATTCTGCACAACCTGCTCTGCATTGGCAGCCATAGCATCCCCAAAGACGTGCGGGTGACGGTAGATAAGCTTATTGCAGAGCGAATCTATCACCTTGCCCATATCAAATTCTCCCGATTCCTTGCCAAGACGCGCATAAAAGACAACGTGCAGCAGAAGGTCGCCCAGCTCCTTTGCAACATTGTGCAGGTCTCCCTTAAGAATTGCATCGGAGAGCTCAAAGGTCTCCTCTATGGTCTGCGGACGGAGCGAAGCAAAGGTCTGCTTTCTGTCCCAAGGACATTTTACCCGCAGCTGGTCCATTATTCCCAGCAGGCGGTCGAACTCCGCTACTGCATTGGAATCTTGAATATTATTATCTCTTGTAACCTTTTCCATCACTTTATCATCTTTGAGACAAAGATAGGTAAAAATGGTTGTTCAAAGCGAAATAATTAGTACTTTTGTAGAATTGTAATCAGCATACTAACACAATAGTAATCTATATGGAGAAAATTAAATTCATAAGTGCGGATGAGGCTGTAAAATATGTCAAATCCGGAGATCATATTCATTTCAGCAGCGTTGCAAGCGCCCCTAAAATCCTTATAGAGGCACTCTGCCGCAGAGGAGATGCAGGAGAGCTTAAAGATGTAAGAATCCACCACCTCCACACAGAGGGAGAGGCTCCTTACACAGACCAGAAATATGAGGGCATCTTCTTCCACCAGGCCTTCTTTGTAGGAGGCAATGTGCGCAAGAACGTACAGGCAGGCTGGGCAGACTACATTCCAATCTTCCTTAGCGAGACACAGAGACTCTACAGAAGCGGCGTTCTTCCTTGCGACGTTGCAATGATTCAGGTCTCCACACCGGACAAGCACGGATATGTCTCTTTGGGAACCTCAGTAGATGCAACCCTTGCGGCAATTGAGAAGGCAAGAGTGGTTATTGCAGTAGTGAACAAACACGTTCCACGTTCATTTGGAGATGCAATGATTCCTCTCAGTATGATAGACCTCTTTGTAGAGTGCGACTCTATTCTGGAGCCTGCACACTTCTCAGAGCCTTCGGAGATTGAGACAGCCATAGGAAAGAACTGCGCAGAACTTATAGAGGATGGTGCGACCCTTCAGATGGGCATTGGAGCCATTCCAAACGCAGTGCTTGCACAGCTTGGCAACCACAAGAACCTTGGCATTCACACAGAGATGTTTGCAGACGGCGTTCTTCCTCTTGTAAAGAAGGGTGTGATAAACGGCGCTGCAAAGAAACTGGACAAAGGCAAGATGGTCTCCACATTCCTTATGGGTTCGCAAGAGGTTTATGACTTCATAGATGACAACCCTATGGTGGCAATGATGGATGTTGGATACACCAACGACCCTTACGTTATTGCAAAGAACCCTAAGGTAACAGCCATCAACTCTGCGCTTCAGGTAGATATCACAGGTCAGGTTTGCGCAGACTCCCTTGGAACAAAGTTCTACTCCGGAGTTGGCGGTCAGATAGACTTCACCTACGGAGCATCACTCTCGGAGGGAGGTAAGGCAATCATTGCAATGCCATCCGCTACAAACAAGGGCGTAAGCAAAATTGCCCCTATCCTCACCCCTGGCGCAGGCGTAGTAACCACTAGAAACCACATCCACTGGTTTGTAACAGAGTATGGTGCAGTTAACCTCTACGGAAAGTCACTCCAGGAGAGAGCAAAACTCATTATAAGCGTAGCCCATCCATCTGCAAGAGAGGAATTGGATCGTGCTGCATTTGAGCGTTTTGGACCTCACTATCACTACATTGGATAATTACAATATGGCCGTACAGAAACCAAGCATCCCGAAGGGGACCAGAGATTTCTCGCCTGCCGAGATGGCATGCAGAAACTACATATTTGACACCGTCAAATCCATTTTCAAAAAATATGGCTATGCCCCGCTGGAGACTCCTGCAATGGAGAATCTAACCACCTTGCTTGGCAAGTATGGCGACGAGGGAGACAAGCTGCTCTTCAAGATACTCAACTCCGGCGATGCCTTTGCCGGAGTTGATGCTGAAGAGCTCTCGCACAGCAATGCCCTCTCCCTTAAGGTTTGCGAGAAGGGATTGCGCTACGACCTTACCGTTCCATTTGCAAGATATGTTGTCCAGCACCAGAACGAGATTACCTTCCCTTTCAAACGCTTCCAGATTCAGCCGGTATGGAGAGCGGACCGCCCTCAGAAGGGACGCTACCGCGAATTCTACCAGTGCGATGTGGATGTGATAGGCAGCCAATCCCAAATTAACGAGCTGGAGCTGGTACAGATAGCCGACGAGGTCTTCCGCAAACTGGATATAAATGTCTGCATAAAGATAAACAACCGCAAAGTACTTCAAGGACTTGCAGAGATAATTGGTCATCCCGACAAGCTTGTAGATATAACCGTAGCAATAGACAAGATAGATAAGATAGGTCTGCAGGCCGTAAAAGAGGAACTCTCAGAGCGCGGAATAGATTCGGACGGCATTGCCATCCTGGAGCC
>SFUD01000174.1 GCA_004561775.1 bacterium
CCGGCTTCTTCTCCATAAAGGGCGATTACACCGTACAACAGGGAAGTTACCGGTTTGTACTTGCCAATATGCTTACAAGAGATTTTACGATTCAGGAGGGCGGAAGGATTCTCTTTAATGGTGACATCTCCAGATCCAGGCTGGACCTTACTGCCATCTACAAGGTTAAGACAAGTATCAATGCCCTTATAAATGATACCGTCTCTGTTGGCACAAGGCGTAATGTCTATTGCAAACTGGGCATAACGGGTACGCTCACCTCACCTCACCTTAAATTTGGCATAGAGATTCCGGACCTTGACCCTACCACCAACCTTATGGTGGAGAGCGCTCTTAAGAACGAGGAGAGCATTCAGCGTCAATTTGCAGCGCTGCTGGTATATGGAGGTTTTGCGGAGACCAACAATGCTGCAGGCAACAATATAAACCTCTACTCCAATGTATCGGGAATACTCTCCGGACAGCTTAACTACCTTATGCAGCACCTTGGCATTCCTGTAGGGCTTGGTGTGGATTATAATCAGGACCGCAAGGGAAATGGCATCTATGATCTCTCTCTCTCCACTCAGCTCTTTAACAACAGGGTTATGGTTAACGGCAATATTGGCAATTCGCCCTACTCCAGCCAGAACGGCTCCAATGTTGTTGGAAATATAGATGTGGAGATTAAGCTGGACGAGAAGGGCAGAGTAAGGCTTAATCTCTTCTCCCGCGCTCCCGACAAATATTCCAACTATTTGGACGATTCGCAGCGCAGTGGCGCAGGCATAGTTTACCAGAAGGAGTTCAATAGCTTTAAGGAGCTCTTCCGCAAAAAGAGCAAAGAGGAGAAGGCTTATCTTAAAGAGCTAAAAGCCAGCAGAAAGCGCCTCCGCAAAGAGATGCGCAAGAGCAAATAGCCTGCTTCAAGAGCAAAACGCCTGCTGCGCGCGGCCTGCTCTTTAGAGTTCCACCTCCACTATCTTGCCTATGAGGCTGGCATCAAAGGGCCTCTCCACTCTTATATAGTTGCCAGTATATCCGTACATCTTGCCTCCCTTCTCCTCCGATTCAAAGAGGACAAGTTGCTTTGTGCCCTTAAATCTGTTGCAATAGTCGCTGTGCAGCTGCTCTGCAAGAGATGTAAGGCTCTCTACCCTAAGGCTCTTTATGCTCTCCTTAACCTGGTTGGGCATCTCTGCTGCGGGGGTGTTCTTTCTGGCAGAGAAGGGAAATACGTGAATGAAGGCGGGTTTTATTCTCTCCTTAAGGAAGTTGAAGGTCTGCTCAAACTCATCATCGCTCTCTCCCGGGAAGCCTGCAATCACATCTATTCCAAAGAAGACATCTCCCATTATGGAGCGTATCATATCTATCTTCTCTGCAAACATTGTGGTATTGTAGCGTCTGCGCATCTTTGCAAGTATGGCATCGCAACCGCTCTGGAGAGGTATATGGAAGTGGTTTTGAAATTTTGTGCCGGAGGCTATCCACCTTATCACCTCCTCCTTCAGAAGATTTGGCTCTATGGAGGAGATGCGGTAACGCTCTATGCCCTCCACACTCTCAAGCGCCTTAAGCAAATCCCAAAAAGACTCGCCAGTTGTGCGGCCAAAGTCGCCCGTATTGACTCCGGTGATAACTATCTCCTTTATCCCGCTTGCGGCAATCTTCTCTGCCTCTTTAACCAAATCTGCAATTGGAATATTTCTGCTTTTGCCCCTTGCAAGAGGTATGGTGCAATAAGAGCAGCAGTAGTCGCAACCATCCTGCACCTTAAGGAATGACCTTGTGCGCTCTCCCTGCGAATATGCGGGATAGATAGCCTCTATCTTGGAACTCTCGCAGGAGTAGGCAACTCCCCTGTTGCGCTTCTGCTCTATTGCCTGGGCAAGTTTGAAGAGATTTCCCTTCTCATTTGCCCCCACAACCAGATCTACCCCGGGAATATCCAATATCTCCTCCGGCTTAAGCTGCGCATAACAGCCTGTTACAATTATATATGCTTCCCGATTCTGCTTCTGCAGTTTTCTTATGGTCTGCCTGCACTTCTTGTCTGCGTGCTCTGTTACAGAGCAGGTATTTATTACATATACATCTGCAACCTCATCAGGCTCTACCTTAAGATAACCGGCCCCTATAAACTCTCTGGAGATGGCCGAGGTCTCCGAAAAGTTAAGTTTGCAACCCAAGGTTACAAATGCCACTCTTTTAGTTCCATTCTCCATATCTACCACTCTATTTCTACGCCGGAGGCGCCCAACTGGCCGCCCATTGCCGGAGCGCTCTTCTTTAGTCTAAGCATTCCGCCTTTTATTTCGGGAAACTCCCTCTCTATCCTTGCAACTATGCGGCCTGCCACGCTCTCCAGCAGGTTGGCAGGTCTCTGCATCTCCTCCTTAACCAGAGCGTAGAGTCTGGAATAGTCTAAAGTATCTGCAAGGTTATCTGTTGACTCAGCCCTAGAAAAATCAAAATCTACAGCCAAATCTACGGTAAAGGTATTGCCGGTAATCCTCTCCGCCTCAAAGCAACCGTGATTGGCAAAGAAGCTCATCTGCTCCAGAATTATTCTTCTCTTCATACAATAACAACAATTTTTGGCAAGATTTAGGCAGGATTATGCAAGCAGAATGAAGACACAAGGCCTCTTGCCTATAACAAAACCTCCCTTTGCAGCATCAGCCGCGCCGGCCGCTCCCTTTGCTACAACTCTCCTCCACTCCTCTATGCTCTTTGTCTTTATGAATTGTGTTGGCATAGAGATATCTGCGGCAACGGTCAATCTGGTAGAGGGAGCGCAATGCTGCAGAAAATCTGCAAGCAGCCTCTCATTCCTGTAGGGTGTCTCTATAAAAATCTGGGACTGCCCTCTCTTTGCAGAGAGTCGTTCCAACTCCTTTATCTCCTTAGAACGATCCGGCTCTTTAACAGGCAGATAGCCATTAAATGCAAAGCATTGACCATTCACATAAGCGAAGAGGGACCCACCAGCGGAACAACCTTAATATCTGCACGTTGCGCAAGTTCTACCAAATATGCGCCAGGGTCTGCCACTGCAGGCAATCCAGCCTCTGAGATAAGGCCAACATCCTCTCCGCAGAGCAATATCTGCAGATACTTCTCCACCTGCTCTTTAGGTGTGTGCTCATTAAGGAGATAAAAATTCAGCGAATCTATCTTGCCCTTAAGGCCGG
>SFUD01000175.1 GCA_004561775.1 bacterium
AGACGCTGTCCACAAGGTTGCGGTCTCTATTCTTAAACCTTGCCTTTTTGGCAATCATTGCAAAGGTCTCCCCATCCATAAGCACAAGACTGTCGCCCTTAATGCGCAGACTGCCCTGCATAGAGAGAGGGTCCATATTCAACTGGCTATCCATCTTGGTAGAGAAGGCTATCTGGCTGTCAATCTTACCCGCAAAGGACTTGAGCATAGGAAGGAGCGTATCTACAGAGGGAATCATATCAATAAAATCTTCCACTCTAATGCTCTTAAGGTCCATATCAATTCCTGCCGCAATATCCTCTTTGCTCTTTGTGGCATAAAAGGCAGAGAGCCCTATGTTTCCCGATGAGGAGGCTGCCCTGAAATCCTTAAGCTGCAGACAGCTCTCCATAATGCGCACAGAGCAGCTCATCTTTTCAAATATGGTTCTGGCATACATAGCGTGATTAAGCTCTATATCCAACCTTGCCTTAAGGTTATCGGGAAGCATAAAGAGAGTGCGCTCCTGAGGCAGCTCATCACCCTCAACCATACTGCTCAACCTCTGCTCCAACTCATCCTCATTATCCATTGCCGCCAGACTATCCCTGTAGAGATGCGACTCTGCAATATACTGCTGCCCCTTCTCCACAGCGGCTAGCAATTGATTAAGATTGAGCGTATCTGCCACAATATCCATATCTGCAGTAAGAGTGGTGTCATTTATAAGCGCTCCCCTTAGTCCCGACAGATAACCGTTGCTTCTCAGCTGCGATTGGCCAATACGGAGAGAGGTGTTGTTAAGATTTACAGAATCTGAATTGAACGAGATGTCTGCGTTGCTCATAGAGATTTTGAGTGGCAGAAGAGGAGTAACTATCCTGCCTCTATCTGCCTTAAGATTGCCCTCTATGCTAAGGTCTCTTATAAGATTTGTAAGGTCTCTCTCCCCACTTCTTGCAGCCCCTGCCATAAGGTCCAGTTTTGCCCTTATTGCAAGTTTGGCATCTCTTACAGCATAGATGCCATTCCTATCCTTAAGACGCAGCATTCCGTTGGTGGAGATAAGACGGAATCTTGGATTTCTCTTATGCTCCCTATCCGGCATTATGGCCAGAGTATTTACGCTGTTGCGAAGCCTTATGCTCATAGCATCCCCCTCCAGGCTCTTAACGGCAAGCCTCTCGCCCTCCACCTTTACAACCAGCGGAACAATCTCCTTTGCCTGGTTGTCCAACACCTTGGCAGAGTTTAGCGCAGAGGCCTTCAGCCCCCTGCCTATAACCTCCATCTTGGAGCCATATTGCATATATGTGGAGTCTGCGGCCACACTAAACCTAATCATCTGCTCTGTGCGGTTCTTCTCTCTTCCTACAGCCATCTTGCCCGTGCCGGCGCTTAGGGAGGCATTCAACAAGCGGCACTCCATCTCCTGCTGCGGTATTAGCACCTCTACAAAACTGCTCTTAACCTCTATGGAACTCTCTGCATTTCCCAATCTCTTTATATCTGTAAGGTTGCTCAGCGGAGAGTCAAGCTTTATCTCTGCCGTTGCCTTACCCTTTACCTTGGCAGGGAAATCGGGAGGAAGAATACGACTTATGGTATCTGCGTTGGCAAAGGCGCGGAGGTTAAGCTTAATTTTAGGGTCGTTGAGGTAATCCTCCACTCTGCATTCTCCCTCCAGCTCCAATGCCTTGCCGCTGGCAGTTATATGCTTTAGGGTAATGCTGCTCTTTTGCGGCGCCTCCGGTTTGTAGTCCGCCTCAATCTCTGCGCTTATGTTGTTAATCTTTACCCCCATAGCATTAAAGGAGGCGCTGCAGGAGGGAACCTTTGCGGTAACCGCAATTGCCGGGAGAGATCCTGTGGCAAAATCATATTTTCCGCTGGCCTGCACTCCAATCTGCAATACGGCATCTGTATGCAGCTCCTTTAAGGATGGAAAGAGACTCTTTGGTATTTTGGAGAGGAGGTAGCCAATATCCACTTTATTGCTCTGGCCGGAGATTTGTGGAATCTCTATGGCGTTGTTTGTAATATTTATCCTTCCCTCCATCTTTATAGGAATCTCTCCAAGATAGAGGTGAATATTGCTCAACCTGAGCGCGTGCCTCTCCATATCTTCTGCGCTTATATTTCCCCTTATCCCGATAGGGAACCCCTTCAGCCAGCTCTTGCCATTCATAGCAAGAGTGCTGCGGGTGGCAATCTTTACGGAGGTGCCCCTGCCCCTCTCCGAAGAGATGTTGAGAGTATCCAGATTGAGCCTGGTTGTCAAGGAGTTCTGCTGCCCCTTGCCAATCTCCAGCGCAGCCTCCATTGCATCTATCTCCCACCTCTTAAGATATATCCTCTCCGGCATGTTGGAGAGGTTGCCCCTTATGAAGAGCTGGCCAAGAGTAAGAGCTGCAGTGAGAGAATCGGGAGCGCTGCAGAGAGCCAGCGATATTCCGTCGGAGACCTCTATCTCCTTAATATCCAGTCTAAACTCTCCGCTCTGCTCTTCATTCTCTCTCTCCTCCTCTCCGGCGCTCTCACTTGCTCCGCCCTCAAATATCTCCCAGTTGCCCTTGCCTCCCGGAGCCACATAGGCATAGGCCTTCAGGCCGGAGGTCATAATCCTCTTTACGGTAATCTTTCCAAGGAGAGCATCGGGAAGATTAAGGGAGAGGTAGAGTTCATTAAACTGCAGAAGGCTGTCTGCCTTGGCAGGTATGTTGCGCTGCAGGGAATCGGGAAGCCCCTTGAGGGCCTTGGAGAGCAGCGTGCCATTCTCTATTTTGACGCAGAGATTGGGTAGGCTGCGGAGGAGTTTTATGGAGACGTTGCCAATTGTTACATCTGCATTAAGGTATTGGTTGGCATATCTGTTGGCCATCTCTGTAACCTTGGCAGGCGTAAGGATAATTGAGGCCGCAATGAGCACTGCAACCAGCAGAGCCAGCAGCGACGCAACACTCCAGAGAG
>SFUD01000176.1 GCA_004561775.1 bacterium
TTTGAGAGGATTGCTACTGAGGAGCTGCTCCAGAAGGCTAAAGCATCGGGAGTAATTGCATTAATGATAAGAGAGGGTGAACATTTCTGGGCCACTCAGGAGTTGCCGCACAAATTTTTGTGGTGCGCTGCGGGGAGGCTGGCAGAGCTTCCTGCAAGGGAGTTTGGGCTCTATAGGGAGCTGCTCTCCAACGCGCAGGTGAAAAAGTGCGGCTACGGGCTTAAGGAGATGATGAAGGAGATGCTCCAACTCCTGCAGCAGAGAGGCGCAGAGGGCGGCCCGGCAGCTGAGAGTGAGCCAGCAGGTGCAGTGCGGCAAGGTGTAGGGAATGAGTTGGCAGATGCAGTGCGGCCTGGTGCGGTTATGGCGGGGCCTCTGGAGGATTTGGAGATTATGCACTATATTCTTAATCCTGAGCGCACCCATAAGGAGGACCTTCTTTTGCGCTCCTATTTGAACATTAGTTTGGAGGAACTATTGCTCAAATATGAGAAGCAGCAAGGGTTGGGGCCTGCTGGGCAGAATGAGCTTGCTGGGCAGGATGAGTTTTCTGGGAAGGAGGGGCCTGCCGGGCAGCAGGCGCCGGTGCAGCAGAATCTCTTTGATGCGCTGGAGGAGATGGGTGACAACGCAGGCGTGAATGGGGGCAGTAACCTCTCTGAGCGGGAGGTGGCAAGGGCTGCAATAGAGTGCGCTCTGCAGATGCCGCTAGGTGATGCCATCGGGAAGGAACTTGAGAGGAATGGGCAGAGGGGGCTTTATGAGAAGATTGAGATGCCTCTGATTGAGGTGCTTGCAACTATGGAGCATAATGGGGTTAAGGTGGATGTTGGGCAGTTGCGCAGTTATAGCGCCAGGCTCTCTTTGGAGTTGGCAGAGATTGAGAGCAAGGTGCGGGAGCTTTCTGGTGTGGACGGGGTTAACCTCTCGTCGCCAAAGCAGGTGGGCGCGCTGCTCTTTGAGAGGCTCCGCATTGCGCCAAATATTAAGAAGAGCGCAAAGGGGAGTTATCCAACAGACGAGGAGACTCTTAACTCTTACAGGGAGGCTACGCCGGTGGTGGGGCTTATCTTGGAATATAGGGCTGTAAAGAAGCTTATCTCCACCTATGCAGATGCCCTCCCTAATCTTATCTCGCCTTTGGACGGCAAGGTGCATACTACGTTTAATCAGGCACTTACTGCTACGGGAAGGCTAAGCTCCAATAATCCCAACCTGCAGAATATCCCTATTAGAACAGAGCGCGGAAGGGAGATAAGAAAGGCCTTTGTGCCCTCCAATCCGCAGGGGTTCATTCTCTCTGCAGACTACTCGCAGATAGAGCTTAGGCTTATGGCGCATATGAGCTGCGACCCGCATTTTCTGGAGGCTTTCCGCAATGGCGCGGATATTCATACTGCCACTGCGGCAAAGATATTTGGGGTTGCACCTGAGCAGGTTAGCAAGGAGGAGCGCAGCAGGGCCAAGGTGGCCAACTTTGGCATAATCTACGGCATCTCCGCCTTTGGCCTCTCGCAGCGGATGGGCCTTAGCAGAAAGGATTCCAAAGAGTTTATAGAGACCTACTTTGCTACCTACCCCGGCATAAAGGAGTATATGGAGAAGACTATTGCGCAAGGCAGGGAGCAGGGCTATGTGGAGACAATCTTTGGCAGGAAGCGTTATCTTCCCGATATTAACTCCCGAAATGCCAATCTGCGCAGTTTTAACGAGCGCAATGCCATAAATGCACCTTTGCAGGGGAGTGCGGCGGATATAATAAAGATTGCAATGATAAATCTCCACAGGAGGATGCAGGAGATGAGGCTTAAGAGCAAGCTGATTCTGCAGGTTCACGACGAGCTTGTGCTGGATGTTGTGCCGGAGGAGCTGGAGCTTCTCTCCGGTTTGGTTAAGGAGACTATGGAGAGCGTTGTGGAGCTTAAAGTGCCGCTTATTGCAGAGTGCGGCTATGGTAAAAATTGGTTGGAGGCGCACTGATGGCAAAGATGGAAATTGTTGAGACAACTGCTTTTCCCGATTCGGATGACGCTCTTATAAGGCAGGCGTTGGAGGGGCATCAGTCTGCCTTTACACAACTTATGGAGAGGTATAGGGAGATGCTTACCATCTTTGTGGATAGTATTCTCTGCTCTAACCCGGAATATCTTATCTCTGCAGAGGATGCCATAGAATCCAAGGATATATGTCAGGTTGCAATGCATAAGGCCTTTGCCCATCTTCACGAGTACAACAGCCGCTACACCTTTACCACCTGGCTCTACAACATTGCCAAAAATTCTACCATTGATTATCTAAGGAGCAGAAGGTTTGATATAGAACTTAATCCTATTAACGAGAGCAGAATGGCCTTTTCAGGGGCGCTTCTGGAGAGATCGCCTGAGGAGGATATGATTCATAATCAGGCCTACAGCACAATTATTGAGCGGATAAAAAAATTGCCACCCCTTTATGAAGAGGTGGCAAGATTGAGATTTGTTGAGGAGTATGCCCTGGAGGAGATTGCGCAGAAACTTAATATGAGTCTTAATACCGTAAAGACACGGTTGCGTCGCTCCAAGCTGCTCCTTGAGAATTCTATTACCAAATGATGACGCGCTCGCTCTCCGGGCGGAACATAGGGTCGCCCCCTTTAATTCCAAAGGCGTCGAAGAAGGTCCCGATATTCTTTAAGGTCTCGTTTACTCTCTGCTCGCCAATTGAGTGGACATCTGTAAGAACGCGACGTTGTTTCTCTTTGTCTGTAATGTTCTGTGCCCATACGGTTGCGTATGCAAGGTAGAAGCGCTGGGCTGCGGTAAAGCCATCTACAGGCTCCGGCATATTGCCTGCAAAAGAGTTCATCATTGCGGTGTATGATATTCTCAGACCGCCCTGGTCTGCAATATTCTCGCCAAGTGTGGCTGCGCCGTTGGCAAATACGCCAGGCAGAACCTTTGTTTTGGCTGCAAAGGCCTCGCTATCCTCTTTGGTCCACCAGTTTGTCATATTGCCATCCTTGTCAAAGAGTCGGCCCTGGTCATCAAAGCCGTGGGTCATCTCGTGGCAGATTACTACGCCAATGGCGCCGTAGTTTACGGCATCATCCGCATCGGGATTAAAGAAAGGCGGCTGAAGAATGCCGGCAGGGAAGCAAATCTCGTTGGTGGTAGGGTTGTAGTATGCATTTACAGTCTGTGGAGACATTCCCCATTTTGTTCTGTCCACCGGTTTGCCAAGCTCTTTAAGGTTATCTTTTGTGTACCAGAGCGATGCTGTGCGCAGGTTCTCAAAGTAGCTCTTGGAAGGGTCTATCTCCAGGGATGAGTAGTCTTTCCAGGTATCGGGATAACCAATCTTTACGGTAAAGGCGGCAAGCTTCTCGTGCGCCTTCTCTTTGGTCTGAGGGCTCATCCAATCCAGTGAGTCTATATGCTCTCCAAGTGCCTTCTGCATATTCTTTACCATACCAAGCATACGCTCTTTATCTTTCTCCGGGAAGTATTTCTCTACATACATCTTTCCAACAGCCTCGCCAAGAAGGTGGTTTGGAACGTTCATTGCTCTCTTCCATCTTGGTTTCTGCTCCGTTATGCCCTGAAGCTCTTTTGAGAAGAACTCAAAGCTTGCGTCTGAGAATCTGTCGTCCAGACTGCCGCAGGCGTTGCTCAGAAGCTGGGCCTGAAGGAAATGTTTAAGAACCTTTGCATCTGTTGCGCCAAGAATCTTGTTAAGTTCGTCGAAATAGGATTTCTGCTCTACAATAATCTTCTGCTGCTCCTCAATTCCATATGCTTCAAAATATTTGTCCAGATGCAGGTTAGGATAGGCTGCAACCAGCTCTTTTGTGCTCATAGGGTTGTACTGGGCCTGAATGTCTCTCTGCTGTACCATAGACCAGTAAGGAACGGCAATGGTCATCTGGAAATCGAAGGCATCCTTTGCCTTCTCCTCTGCCAGAGGGTCTCCGGCAAGGGTAAAGATCTTCTTTAGGAAGTTGAGGTAGCCCTCCCTTATCTTGGCATTCTCTTCCTTAAGGTAATAGTCTCTGTTGCCAAGCGCCAAACCGCTCTCGCCAAGGTAGAGAACGTTCATATTGCTCTCCATAAGGTCTGCCATAACGTATACGCCCCAAGCGCCGCCGCCGCCGGCCATATCCATAGCGGCAGAGGCTACGGCAAATGTCTCCAGGTCTTTAACCTCCTCAAGCTGATTGAGATAA
>SFUD01000177.1 GCA_004561775.1 bacterium
ACCACTATCTGCAGGTTTGTAACCGTGGAACCGTCATTAAGGGCTATGAAATTTACATTGTTGTTACCTCTCTTGGTTCTTACCCAACCCTTTACCTCTACCTCCTGACCAGGTTTCTCATTCAGGAGTGCAACTATCCTTTTTCTTCCGAATTCTCTCATATCAGAAATTTGTTTATCGTACAAAGTTAAGAATTATTTGAGATACTCCCTTATAAGATTGCTCCAAATAGCATATCCATCCTGACTAATATGCAATCCGTCTCTTGTCCAATCGGGATTAAGCACCTTTTCTCCCTTCTCATTGTCAACTGTAAAATTAGGGTAAAGGTCTATAATTGTAAGTCCTCTCTCCTTTGCCACCTCTTTCAGAAGCGCATTCACTTCAGGAAAACGCGCACTCTGCCCCTTCAGGTTCTTGTAAGGCGAGATGGCCTCATTAATTGGCAGCAGGGTATGCATATAGAGCTCTGTGCCAGGCAGCTCACTCTTTATCTTATCCACAATCTTGGCAATATTCTTCACTATCTCCTCTGCAGGCAGGTGGTGGCTTATATCATTTGCGCCGGTAATGAAGAATATCTTCTTTGGTTTGCCCTTAATCAGCTCTCCCAGCCTATGGTAGATGCCAATGGCATCATCTCCAATAATGCCTCTGTTTACAATTCTGCCGCCTCTCCTTGCCAGCTTTTTTGCAACCTCCGGAAAATAGCTCTCCCATTTGCCGCCCTGGATTAGGCTGTTGCCCAAAAAGACTATATCATTCTTTCCAACCTGCTTCTCTTTGCTAAACTCCAGCATTCTGCCATTGTAATAGTTGCTGCTCTGCACATAGTATGTAACCGCCTCAGAAGGCGCGCTCTCATTCCAGCACCTGTCCAGCGCTGTTATCACATATTTGCAGCCATCTGCAAAACCCTTGTCCTCCTTCGCAGGCTCAAATGTGCTGTTGCTTGTAATTGCCACCAATGCGCTGCCATTGCTTATATCCACAGCCTGGTCTGCATAAAACCTGTAAACTGCAAAGAAGAGAGGCTTCTGCATAGGGTCCTGCATCTCCTCCCGATTGGCGCTCCAAGAGAGCGTATTGTTCACATATTTCAAATCCACAACAGGCGCCGGCGCAATGGAATCAAGGTCTGTATAGGCAGGTATAAGTGCAGGAGTACTCTGATACTTGCGGATAAGGCTGTCTGCAAATCCGAAGGGATTGCGCTGGATTACCCAGCCCGGCCACCATATATTGCCATCCACATTAGGCAGGCTGCGTTCCATCTCAAACTTCTTGGCCATCTGCGTAGTGGTGCTGTCTTGCAAATCGGGAACCTTAAATGTGCTGATATTCTGCCCAATATAAAGGTGTCCCTTGTAGTTCTTATCGTTCCACCAATTTATAAGAATATCGTAATCTGCACGAGGGTGGCCAATCTCCCAATAGAGCTGAGGCGCAATGTAGTCTATAT
This sequence comes from bacterium, assembly GCA_004561775.1. Lineage (GTDB taxonomy): Bacteria > Bacteroidota > Bacteroidia > Bacteroidales > UBA932 > Egerieousia. The sequence continues at coordinate 1,463 of SFUD01000177.1, forward strand.
AGCCCTTCTCTGCCCAAGCAGGCACATCTGCAAAGAGCTGGTCGTAGTTAGAGAGGGCATTTGTCTGGCTGCCATCGGGATAATCTTTTTTGTTCTTATGTATGCCAAATGGACTTATGCCAAAGCGGAGATATGGTTTTATGCTCTTTATGGTATCATTTATAGCCTTAATGAGCATCTCTACATTATGCCTGCGCCAGTCTGCCTTCTGCCAATACTCAAAGCCCTGGCTCTTTGCATACTTAGCAAAGGCCTCATCGTCGTGATACTCCTCAAATTTCTCCGGATATGGGTAGAAGTAGTCGTCAAAATGGAGGGCATCTATATCATACCTTGTGGCAATGTCTGCCATAACCTTTACGGTATGCTCTATGGAAGCAGGCTCTCCCGGATTGAAATAGAGCTGCTTGCCATAACGGCGGAAGATATCGGGATTCTTAAAGAAGAGATGATCTTTGCAAAGCACCTCTTTGTTGGTTGAAGTCACTCTGTAAGGATTGCACCAGGCATGCAACTCCATTCCGCGCTTGTGCGCCTCCTCTACCATAAAGGCAAGGGGGTCCCAGAGAGGCTCCGGGGCCACACCTTGCTCTCCTGTTAGGAATCTGCTCCAAGGTTCTATCTCAGACTTGTAGAAGGCATCTGCCTGGGGTCTTACCTGAAAGATTACTGCATTGCAGCCGGCCAGCTTAAGACTATCCAGAGTAACTATAAACATCTCCTTAAGCTCCTCTGTAGTCTTTGTTTTAAAGACCTGATTGCCAACAACGTGCAGCCACGCTCCCCTAAACTCTCTCTTTGGGGAATCAACTTTTTCAATTGCCTTTTGCGCATTCAGCCCCCAAGAGAGCATAACTCCTGCAAGCAGCAGAATAAACCTTGAAACCTTCATATATTACAATTAAATATTATAAAAAATTAAAACTCAACACCTGCAGCGGCGCATATTCTCTTAGGAATATCTGTATTATCCATTCTCCCGATGAATGCCTCGCTGCCTGCTCCTACTGCAAATACCGGAACGGCTCCACCTGTATGCGAATGTGTAGTCCAACCTATTCTGGACTCTTCTGAAACCTCTTTGACCGGTGTAACCTTCATATAGTCCTCTACATTTGTTCCAAGTGCAGAGGCATTCTTGGACTGCTCCAGAATATTGTGCAAATCAAAGAAATAGCCCTTCTCTCTTCCCAATGCTACACCGCCAGTCTCGTGGTCTGCAGTAACAACTATAAGAGTCTCCTCCGGATGGGCCTTATAGAACTCGTATGCAACTGCAATTGCCTCGTCCATATCAAGTGTCTCGTAGATTGTATTTGCCACATCATTTGAGTGTGCAGCCCAATCTATCTTGCCGCCCTCCATCATCATAAAGAAGCCATTCTCATTATTGAGCACCTCTATGGCTGCAGTAACAACATCCTTAAGAGTAAGGTCGCTGCTCTCTCTAAGGAGCGCAT
>SFUD01000178.1 GCA_004561775.1 bacterium
TGAGACTCAAGGGTATAAGCAATAGGTACAGTATCTCGCTCTCACTTCTTGCTGGTCTCTTTATCTCCACACTCTTTGAGGTCTCACAAGGGCTCTTAACCACCACCAGGACTTCAGATGCTACAGACCTTATGGCCAACTACTCCGCAATAATTGCAGGCACTATTCTGGTGATGGTTGCAAAGAGGATAAGAAGAGGCCGCCTTTTATAAGTTAAGCAACTGATATACAAGCTCGTGTATTCCTACTCGCGCCTGCATCCTGTCAAATGCCCTATTCTTTCTGGTTGGATAGACTCTGTTTGAAAGGAAGACATAAAGTGTTCCGTTGGAAGGGTCTGCCCAAATGTATGTTCCTGTAAAGCCGGAGTGCCCAAAGGCCTGCTGAGTGGTGGATGGCGCCGGCCAACCCTCCTCTATTGTGCAGGAGGCATTCTGTGCAGTAGGCTTCTCCAATCCCAGTCCGCGGTAGTTTGAGTGCTCCAGGTAGTACTGTTTGTTAAAGGTGTCAAAGGTCTCCTTTCCAAAGAAGCGCACACCGCCGTAAGTTCCTCCATTTAGGTACATCTGGAAGAGTTTGGCTACGCCAAGCGCATTTGAGAAGAGCCCCGCATTGGAGGAGTATCCGCCAAGAAGGGCAGAGGCCTCGTCGTGCACAAATCCGTGTATGAGCTTATGCCTGAAGGTGTTGTCATACTCTGTAGGAATTATCTGGGAGAGCGGATAGCCGTTGCGGTACGGGTTGTACATTGTATATGGCGCCTCCAGCTTGTCATAGATATTCTGCTGCAGGAGTTTATGGAAATTCTCTCCGGAGATGTTCTCTATTATCTTTGCAGAGAGCACAAATCCAAGGCAGGAGTATTTCATCTTGTTTGGCTCTGTGAGAGGCAAATCCCTAATCTTTTTATATACAAAATTGTAAATGCTATCTGATGCCCAAAGGTTGGTATCTATCATAACCGGAAACTCTGCCGATTGCTTGTTGGAGAGCAGACCAGCCTTTTCTGCATCTTCATAGAATGGATAAGAGGGCTGAAAACCAGCAATATGCGCCAGCAGTCTTCTTGGGGTAACATCCCTCTTGTTGGAGTTTTCAAAATCCAGCCCAGGCAGATAGTTGTAGAGCGGTTTATCCAACTCCAGAAGCCCCTTATCATATAACTGCATATAGAGAGGCGTTGCCGCACTAACCTTTGTATTGGACGCCAAGTCGTACATATCCTCCTCTTTTACAGGCTCTTGAGCAGTAAAGGTGTGGTAACCGTAACTGCGGTGGAAGATAACCTTTTGGTCTTTTGCCACAAGCAGCTGGCATCCAGGAAAGGCTCCTCTGCGGATAGAACCGATAATGATGGAATCTATGTGGTGCTCCAAAAGCGCAGAGTTTATTCCAACCTCCTCTCCTATTGTAAATTTAAACCTTATTCCGCCCTTAAGTTCCTCTCCTGCACCACTCTTATAGAGCCCTGCATCTTCGGCCAATTTGCCCTTCACATCAAATGCGCCGCATATTGCCTGCGCCAGCATATCCTGTGCAAATCTATTCTCTGCGGAGTAAATCAGAGCCACGCCACCCTTCCAAAGCGGCATCCGCTGCAACATCTCTTTTGAGGTTATTGCCAGCACCAATGCTCTTCCCGATGCATCACTCCCCTCCTCTGTGCAGATCTGCTGCAGCTGCGCAACAAATTTGTCAAGTGCCAAGGCAGCGGCAGAGTCACCATCGGGAGTAAATGATGTAAAATTAAGAACCACAAGGTCATAGTTCTTTAGGGAATCGACTATCTCCGATGCCTTTGCAAAGCGCTCTTTATAATTATAGGTATAGGCATCAAACTTGAAATAGTCGTTGAAGCGCTCTTTGAAGGTACTCTGCTCTGTGGCTGTTACATCTACAAGAGCTATTTTTTTGTATCTGTCAGAGGCTATTGGAAGCAGTTTTAAACTATCCTGCAGCAGCACCAGAGCCTCCTCTGCAGCTTTGCGCTCCGCCAGCTCGCTCTTTGCGGCAAGAGTCTGCTTTGCAAAGAGAGGCTCCTCTCTTCTTAATTGTTCCAGAAGTTCTTGCGGAGACTGTGCTAAGAGGCCCGCCGCCAAGGCCATAAATGTTGTTAATAATACTATTCTTCTCATATCTGTACGAATTTATGAATGCAAAATTACCAAATAATATGACAAAAAGTCACACATTATGCCATTTAAAAGCAATGGTACATCATTTGTATTTTTTACTTCAAAAAAGAATTTTAAAATTATAAAATATTATGGCTAAAGGAACAATTGGAGTAACTACAGAGAACATTTTCCCTGTTATCAAAACTTTTCTTTATTCAGATCACGAGATATTTCTAAGAGAGCTTATTGCAAATGCCGTTGATGCAACACAGAAGCTTAAGGCTCTCTCCAATGTTGGCGATTTTAAGGGTGAACTTGGAGACCTTACCATTAAAGTAGTTGCAGATGAGAAGAATAACACTCTCTCCATTATTGACCGCGGTATTGGTATGACCGCAGAGGAGGTTGACAAATATATTAATCAGATTGCCTTCTCCAGTGCAGGTGAGTTTTTGGAGAAGTATAAAGACCAGTTAAACAGCATTATAGGTCATTTTGGTCTTGGTTTCTACTCCTCTTTTATGGTCTCTAAGAGAGTTGAGATTAAGACTCTCTCCTGGAAGGAGGGCGCAAAGGCTGTTAAATGGAGTTGCGACGGTTCTCCGGAGTATGAGATGGAGGAGATTGAGAAGGCCGACAGGGGTACAGAGATTATCCTTTATCTGGACGACGACTCAAAGGAGTATGCATCCAACAGCCGCATTACAGAGCTTCTTAACAAGTATTGCAAGTTTATGCCGGTTGCAATTCGTTTTGGTCAGGAAAGCGTATGGGAAGACAGCGAAACAGAGAAAGACGACAAAG
>SFUD01000179.1 GCA_004561775.1 bacterium
ACAGTTGCAATGGCAGGGTGTTTGACTGCATTTGCAACTTCTCCAAGTTCCACTGCATTTCATCCGGAGGATGAGACTTTCTCCGAAAGTTGTACCACAATAGCCGTTGGTAAGTTGGCAAGTTCGGACGGCTCAATTATGACTGCCCACAGCTGCGATTCCAACTACAGAACCTGGCTCTCTATGGAGAAGCCTGTAGAGTTTGCGCCGGGAAGTATGGACCCTGTTTACAGCGGCAAGCTACATACAGAATTCAGGGATGATACCAAGGGTCACTCAATGATTATCAAATACTTAAAAAGAGGAGAGGTTCCAGCTCCTGAAGGTCCAACCAACCAATATTTCAATACCGCCTATCCAAGTATGAACAACAAAGCGTTGGCTATGGGAGAGGCTACACTCCAATCCAAGAGCGAACTTATTAACAAAGAGGGCATTCTCTACATAGAGGAACTGGCAAGAATTGCCCTTCAGCGCTGCTCTACAGCAAGGGACGCCATTAAACTTATGGGTTCTCTGGCAGAGGAGTATGGCTATGCGGATGATGGCGAGTGCCTTACAATCATAGACAAAAACGAGGTGTGGGCCTTTGAGATATACGGGTCGGGAAGAATAATGGAGAACGGAGCTAACGCTGCAGCTGTAGAGGGCAGCGAAGGGGCCCGGCCGGTGAAGGGCGCGAAGGGAATGAAGAGTGCGAGCGAGGCAAAGGGCGCGACAAACGCAAAGAGTGCGAGCGAGGCTAAGGGCGCGAACAAGGCCAAGGGTGCCAAAAAGGGCAAGAAGGATTGGCAGCGCGCCTCTGCAATCTGGGTGGCGCAGAGAGTGCCGGACGACCACGTTTATGTTAATGCAAATACCAGCAGGATTGGTGTTGTAGATTTTGACAACCCGGATAAATTCCTCTACTCTTCGGATATTAAGGAGCGTATGCAATTCCTTGGGCTTTGGGATGGCAAGAGTCCATTCAAGTTGTGGCCAATGGTAACAGCGCTGAAGAGCAATTTTGGAGTAAGGGAACTGAATATACTACAATTGCTGGATCCGTCGCTGAAACTCTCTATGGAGGATACAGAGATCCCGTTCTCCGTTAAACCTGCTAAGAAGGTTACTCCAGAGCAGATGTTTGCCTTCTACAGACTCACATACGACGGAACAGAGTACGACCAGGTGCAGCATCTTGGAGTGGAGGTGCCTCGTATGGATAGAGATGACGAGGGCAACAGAACATACTACAAGGTAATCGCCTACCCTATCTCCACCTTTATGCCAAACGACATAAGAGACCTGCTGAACAAACTCAAGCCTGGGTGCGCGCCAAAATTCAGAACAGTTGCAGCCATACAGTGCTCATACTCACACATTACCAGAATTCGCGGCTGGCTTCCCGATGAGCTTGCAACAGTCTCTTACTTCTCCTTCGACAACCCTGCGCAGAGTCCGCGCATCCCGATATATGCAAGCGAGACAAAACTCCCTGCAGGATTCGACCGCTGCGGCCAGTGGAAATATACCAACGACGCTGCTATCTGGGCATATAGAGAGACCAACAAACTTGCAACCATAAGGTGGGACAAGACAAAAGAGATGATTCAGGGCAATGTGGCCAAGTATGAGAAGCTTATGATGCAGCAGTGCGAGCAGGTGGAGGCTATGGCCGCACAGCTCATAAAGGAGGGAAATAGAGACGAGGCAATAGAATTGCTCAACAACTTTACCGAGGAGTTTGCCAATGCTACCTCAAAGGCCTGGAGCAATCTGAAGGGAGATATCTGGGTTATGTATGCAAGAGGGTTCTAAGCGCAAGTGGGTTCTAAGCGCCAGAAGCTTCAGCAGGATGCAAAGTGCAGAATGCACAGTGCAAGATGCAAGATGCAAAGTGCAGAATGCAAAATTCAAATTGCATTTTGCATTTTGAACTAACCACAATTTTAGTTAATTTTGCATAAATTAAAGAACAAGCTCTTACAAAAGATTAAGCTCTTAATAATATGGAACTTACCAAATCCAAACTAATATTGAAGAATGGCCTTGAATTTCAAGGCTATTCTTTTGGATATAGGAACACCGCCCACGGCGAGGTTGTCTTCAACACAGCAATGGTGGGCTATCCGGAGAGTCTTACAGACCCCTCCTACTCCGGGCAGATTTTATGCGTAACATACCCAATAATAGGCAATTACGGCGTACCTGCAGAGATTAAGGAGAATGGAATCTCCAAATTTTACGAATCGGACAAGATACACGCAAGGGCGCTCATCATCTCCGACTACTCATTTGACTACAGTCACTGGGAGGCAGTAAAGAGCCTGGATGAGTGGCTAAAAGAGGAGAAGATTCCCGGAATTTTTGGGGTGGACACAAGAGAGCTAACAAAGATTTTGAGGGAAGAGGGCGCAATGCTGGGCAAGATTGTACCGGAGGGAATGGATGGCTCCTTTGAGATTCCCGACCCTAACCTTCAGAATCAGGTGGACATAGTAAGCTGCAAAGAGATAATTGACTACGGAGACCCAACCAGCCGCAACGCCGCCGCAGCAGGCGCACCGGCAGGCAAGGAAGAGGCCGGCGCAGCAGCGGGCAAAAGCGCACAAGCGGGCGCACCTGCTGCAAAAAAGGTGGTGCTGGTGGACTGCGGTGTAAAAAACAATATTCTCAGATGCCTGCTCAGCAGACACATTCACCTTGTGAGGGTGCCGTGGAACTACGATTTCAACACAATGGAGTACGACGGGCTCTTTATCTCCAACGGGCCGGGCAACCCGGACCTCTGCCAGGTGGCTGTGGATCACATAAAGGTTGCAATGGAGAAGGGCAAACCAATCTTTGGAATCTGTATGGGCAACCAGCTCCTCTCAAAGGCCGCCGGAGCAAAAATCTTCAAACTCAAATATGGACAC
>SFUD01000180.1 GCA_004561775.1 bacterium
AGCGCGCCAATAAGCTACAGATTAAGCCCGGGAGAGATAGCGCAGAGCATAGATGACAATAAGCCAAAGGTCTTTCTCTTTGATTATGCAAAGAGAGATGATGCTATGGAGGGGGTAAGAATGGCGCAGTTTAAGCCAAAGTATCTTATCTGCATAACAGAGGATTGCAACCCATATACATCGCCTTGCTCTGCTGCGGCAGTTCAGCCTTGTAATTGTATGTGTTGCACTTATCCAAGTTTTATAAAGGGCTCCTCCAAGGAGAATCCGGTACTTGATTACGATATAAATATTTATGACGAGACGGTGCGTCTCTTTACCTCCGGCACAACAGGCAGGCAGAAGGGAGTTCCTCTGACAAGTATAAATGAGGTGCTCAGCAGCCACGATGTTATGATTCATTTTCCTATGAGCAATAGGGATGTGACAATGAATACAACCCCGTGGTTCCACAGAGGCGGTCTGCACTGTGCAGGTCCCTGCCCTGCACTTTATGCTGGCGCAACAATGGTGATTATGGATAAATTCAGTTCAGAGGCTACGCTGGATTATGTTGCTAAGTATAAGATTACCTTTATTGTGGGTGTGCCTACCGTGCTGGAGGATTTGGCGGATGAGCAGGAGAAACTGGGCAGGGATATCTCCTCCCTTAAGGGTATTGTAACAATGGGAAGTCCACTAGAGAGGGCTGCCTGCATAAGGTATCAGAATGTGCTTACTCCAAATATCTATAATGGTTATGGTACAACAGAGACCTTCTGGAACACATTCCTGCGCCCTTGCGACCTGCCGGAGAATGCCGGTACAGCCGGCAGTTCCTGTGTGGATGACGATGTGCGTGTGGTTAAGGTTTATGAGGATAGGCGTGCAGAACCGGAGGATCTGGCTGCAAGGGACAGCGAGGAGATAGGCGAGGTTATTATGAAGACCCCAGCCAAGTCTCCTTACTGCTATAGCAATAACCCGGAGGAGACAGAGAAGAAGTTCTACAAGGATTATATCTACACAAACGACCTGGGCACCTGGGACAAGAATGGCTTTGTAACCATCATTGGCAGAAAGGATGATATGATAATCTCCTCCGGAGAGAATATCTATCCTACCCAGATAGAGGAGGTGCTTAATACAAATCCTAAAGTAAAGGATTGTATGGTAACCGCAGTGCCAGACAGAATAAGAGGAGAAATAGTTACTGCTTATGTTGTAAAGAGTGACGAGAGCCTTACTGCCCATGAGTTGGATGAGTTCTGCAAAGAGAGCGCCTTTATTGCCAACTTCAAGCGTCCGCGCTATTACAGGTTCATCTCTCAACTCCCGATAAATGCTACAGGCAAAAAACTGCACTATAAACTTAAGGAGATAGCGCGACAAGATCTTAAGAATGGTCTTCTGATTATTGTCTAGTGCAAATCTTTGACAAAGTGCCTTAGAGCCCTATCCTCTCTATTATTGCAGAGGTGCTGCCAAGGTTGGATTCTACATATTCGCGAGCAATAGCCCCCCTGGTTTCCAGTTCTTTAGGATTGGAAATCAGGGTTTGCAGTATTTTACGGAGCTCTTCGCCGTTACTTATGGATTCAGAAGAGCGCAAGCCTATCAGGGCTCTTGCCTCGCGGAATTTGTGATATTTTGGGCCAAAGAGTACCGGTATGCCATAGACGGCAGCCTCCAAGGTGTTGTGAATGCCCACTCCGAATCCGCCGCCAATGTAGGCGCATTTGCCGTAGCGGTAAATGGAGGAGAGCATTCCTATGGTATCTATTATGAGCACATCCGCTCTGCGGAGCCTCTCTGCTCCCTCCTGCTCCGGCAGTTTGGCAATCTCTGTGTAGAGTTCGCACCTGTGCCCGCTGAATGTTTTAAGGATGCCCTCTATATGGCTGGGGGCAATCTCGTGCGGCACAAGAACCAATTTTATCCTCTCTCCGGAGAGGTTGCGCAGCTGGGCGGCAAAGAGTTCCTCATCGGGAGGCCAGGTGCTTCCGGCTATTATCGGGAAGGAGTTCTCTGTAAATGTGGCCACTGCGGGTATTGGACTGCTCTTTGAGGCTATCTGGTTTACGCGGTCGAAGCGGGTGTCTCCGCATATCTGCACATTCTCCGTCAGGCCTATGGAGGAGAGCAGTTGCGCAGAGGTTTTGTCCTGCACAAAGAGGGTGGTGAAGCAGTAGAGCATTTTGCGGAAGAAGCCTCCGTACCACTTGAAGAAGTTCTGCTCCGGGCGGAATATGGAGCAGATTATGTATGTTGGAATGCCTTGCTTTTTAAGTTGTGTGAGGTAGTTGTACCAAAATTCGTACTTTACAAAGATTGCTATCTCCGGTTTTACAGCCTGCAGGAAGGCCTTTGCGTTGCGGGGGGTATCTATGGGCAGGTAGAAGACCCAATCTGCCTTTGCATAGTTTTTGCGGAGTTGGTAACCGCTTGGGGAGAAGAAGGTTAGCGCTATTTTGTATTGAGGCTTATTCTCTTTTATCCACTCTATAAGCGGTCTTGCCTGTTCAAACTCTCCTACAGAGGCGCTGTGGAACCAGATTATTCTCTCTGTGCCGGAGAGCTCTCTCTTTATCTTCTCCAGCAAGCCTTTTCTGCCCTCTTTGAAGAGTTTGGCCTTATTGTTGAATGGGCAAGCAAGGGAGATTGCACACCAATAAAGGTAAATGCCAAGGTTGTATAGTATTCTCACAGGTTAGCGGTTTAAATATAAGGCGAATTTAACCATTTTTTATGTAACTTCGCATCTAAAGAGATAAAAGGTGATTAAGAGAGTGCTGGAAAATATTGGGGAGTATTGGTTGCTTATGCTCAGGGTCTTTGAGAAGCCCGAGAGGTGGAGGATCTTTTGGCGCCAGTATGTTAATGAAGCGCATAAGCTCATTATAAGTTCTATCCCAATTGTG
>SFUD01000181.1 GCA_004561775.1 bacterium
GGCGCAGGGGAGGGGTGCTGGGAGGATTACTCCGCAGAGCTGCAGGATCTGGATGGCCTTGTTATAGAACTCCAGGAGACCGGCAGCAGGTATTGCACCTATACAAGTCTCATTTACAATCTCTTCAGGTATCTTAAAGAGCAGGAGATGAATCTCTCCATCTTCCTTCTGGATAGGGTTAATCCGGCAGGAAGACAGGTGGAGGGCACTCTTATGCGCGCCGGTTACAGGTCTGAGATTGGGCTTGAGGGGCTGCCTCACAGGCACGGCCTTACAATAGGAGAGCTTGCGCTCTATCTCTACGAAGAGTTGCACGCCAGGTTCCCGCTTCATATCATCTCCTACAGGGCTCAGGATGTAAACAGGCATCTTATGCCGTGGAGCATTCCGCCTGCAGCAGCATACTGCGGACTCTTTACGCCCTATTTTTATTCGGGACAAGCATTGTGGTGCGGCACCAATGTGAGCCCTGGCATAGGTACTGCCAGACCCTTTGAGCAATTTGGCGCGCCATTCCTTAAGAGCTTGGCAGACTACAATATGCGCCACTCGCTGGAGAGTTGGAATGCCCCGGATAATCCCCTTTATGACCCAAGCCTCTACCTGCGCCGCACTGCATTTGTTCCGGCCTTTGGCAACTATGCAGGAGAGCTCTGCTACGGCTTCCAGCTGCTGCCAAATGTAAATATGCAGTACCACGCGCTAAACCACAATTTAAAAATAATGCGGTTTATTGCAGAGAATAGCACAGATTTTGCTATGGATAGTTTGCCTCTTTATCTTGGCGACAGAGAACTTATGGATTTTGTCCGCGGAGAGAATAGTCCCGATGATCTCCGCGAGCACATTAAGGTTGAGGAGCAGAAGTGGATAAAGAAGGCAAAGAGGGCGCTTCTCTACCCGGAGGAGCAGCTCTTCAGGATAAAGTAATTTGCGGCACTAACGCAAGATAAAGCAATTAACGCAAGGTTAAGCGATTAACGCGAGATTAAGCGATTAACGCGAGGTTAAGCAATAAAAATTTTAGAGATATGAACCCGATTTTAAGTGAAAAGAGTTTTAAGAATCAAGTTTTCAGTGCCACCCAAAGCGGCACTATGACAGTTCAGGGAACCATAGGCAAGAGCATACTTCTGCTCATAATGCTTATAGCAGGCGCGGCATATACCTGGAAAATCTATTACGAGGCAACATCGATGGCTAGTCTTCAGTCTTGGATGATTGGCGGTGTCATAGCCGGCCTTGTTCTGGCGATGATAATTTCCTTTGCGCCAAAGAGCGCCCCATTCCTCGCGCCAATCTATGCAGCGGCAGAGGGCTTGGCAATTGGAGGACTCTCCGCATTTTACAACGATGCCTTTGCCCAGACAGCGCCAAATATAATAATGAACGCGGTTGGACTTACCATAGTCTGTATGCTTGTCACACTCCTTCTCTACAGAAGCGGCAAGATAAGAGTCACAAGCAAATTCGTGCGAATAATGACCATAGGAATGGTAGCCATTCTAATCTACTATTTAGGCATAATGATAGCGCAGCTCTTTGGAGCAAACCTCACACTGCTAACAGGCTCATCGCCGCTTAGCATAGGCATAAGCCTGGCAATAGTCTTCTTTGCGGCATTCAGCCTGATACTGGACTTCGACTTCATTCAGAAGGCCTCCGCTGCAGGCTCGCCAAAATATATGGAGTGGTACGGAGCCTTTGGCCTTATGGTCACACTCGTATGGCTCTACCTAGAGATACTCAAGCTCCTTGCAAAAGTTGCAGGCAGCAGAGAATAGCACCTCTGCCCTGGCGGGTGGCTTCCCGATAGGTGGACTGGAGCCCACCACGTACTAAGAGTTGCTCAACACCTGCACTGCTCAAGGGATGTCGGCAAGGCTGGCGGATGGCAGCAGATGGCAGATTGCAGCATATTGCGAGCGGTTACTGCCCAAAGAAAAAGAGAAAAAAATTTGCAGAAAGCAGATAAATGATTACCTTTGCGAACTTTTTGGTAGAAAATCACGTAATAAACAGATAAACAATGAAAAAAGGTATTCATCCCGAAAGTTACCGTCTTGTAGCTTTCAAGGATATGTCCAATGAGGCAGTATTTATTACCCGCTCTTGCGTAAACACAAAAGAGGAGATAGAGGTAAATGGTGTAATGTATCCAGTTGTAAAACTTGAGATCTCAAGCGAATCTCACCCATTCTACACAGGTAAGATGAAACTTGTAGATACAGCAGGTCGCGTTGACAAGTTCTATAGCAGATACAAGAAAAAATAGATATACACAGGGACCAAAGCCTGAAGGCCACACGCAAAAGCACTCAAGCCTCGGTTCCCCTATTCAGAGAGCGGCAATATCGCCCGGCGCGAAATCGCAAATGCTCTTTATCTAAACGATTAAAGGAAAAGGATGACCCACACGGTCATCCTTTTCCTTTTTCCCCTTTCCAAACTTGCCTTCTCGAGCACAAAATCGGAGTTTTTGTGCTTTTTGGGCGTTCGGAACCCCCATTTTCGGGCGTTTCGAGCACAAAATCGGGGTTTTTGTGCGCTTTTGGCCTTCGGAACCCCCGTTTTTTGGCTTTTCGAGCACAAAATCGGGGTTTTTGTGCGCTTTTGGGGTCTGGAACCCCCGTTTTCGGGCATTTCTAGCACAAAATTGGCATTTTTGTGCTCGAGCAGAGGGAAAAGTGGGATCGGAAACCGTAACCGCGGAGACGCTTAGCGTAAACGTGGCCTTCCTGCAAATCACCGCGCGCGTTTCTGAAATGTAAATGCCTAATAACCAGATAAATGACTTTTAGCAACGCGCTCGGTGAGCTCAAATCGAGGCCACCGCGCGGGCCAATGTGCCCCAGAGGTGCCTAGAACAAGGATTCGTGCGCGCGGTGAT
>SFUD01000182.1 GCA_004561775.1 bacterium
GTATTGGCAGAGAGGCTTAAGGATATTAATCCCGATGTGCGCCTTACTCTTATTAACTGCTATCTGGAGGAGGGCAGCATCCCGCAACTGCTTGGGGAGCATAAGGTGGATTTTTTGGTGGATGCCATAGATACGCTTGCGCCAAAGATTGCTCTTATTAAGTATTGCGTAGAGAGTGGCATTCCGCACGTCTCTTCTATGGGTGCGGGCGCAAAATTTGATGCAACGGCGGTGCGGCTTGCAGACCTCTCCAAATCCTACAACTGCCCGCTTGCCTACATTCTGCGCAAGAAGTTGCGCAAGGTTGGCATCTCTAAGGGCTTTAAGGTGGTCTTCTCCGAGGAGCTGCCAAGGAGGGAGGCCATTGTGGCTGTGGAGGAGCGCAACAAGAAGAGCAATGTTGGCACAATATCCTACCTGCCGGCGGTCTTTGGATGTGTCTGCGCTCAGGCGGCTGTGGAGCATCTCCTTAAGGCTTTGCAATAGGGCACTGTAGCACCAATTGAGAATAAACATGTTTTGTATATGAAGATAGTTGTAAAAGAGGTTAGCAACCCAAAAGAGTTTAAAATATTCTATCAGTTTCAGAATAAGCTTTACGCAAACTGCAAGGAGTATGTGCCAACGCTGGATATGGACCAGAAGAATACTCTCCGCAACGACCCTGCTTTGGACTACTGCAAGAGGGTTATGCTGCTTGCCTACAAGGGAGACCGCGTGGTGGGAAGGATTATGGGTATGATAAATCCCAGATACAACGACTTTTACGGCAAAAAGAATGTGCGTTTTGGCTGGTTCGATTTTGAGAACGACATAGAGATAGCGCGTGCTCTGCTCAACGAGGTTATAGAGTGGGGGCGTGCTGCCGGAATGGACCACATACACGGCCCCTTGGCATTTAACACCCTTGGCAGGCAGGGAATGCTTGTGGAGGGATTTGAGAATACCCCACCCGTCAACTGCCTCTATAACTTCAAATATTATCCGGAGATTATGGCAAGGTTGGGCTTTGAGAAGGAGTGCGACTGGGTGCAGTATAAAATCAATGCCTCTCAGGGTATTCCCGATAAGATTGTCCGTATTGCACAGATGATTATGCAGAGGCACAATCTGCGTGTGCTTGATATCGGGAAGCTGAGTAAGAGTGAGATAAGGAATCTTACCACTAAGTTTTTTGATGCCTATAACGAGTGCTTCAAGGCTGTAACCAACTTTATACCCCTTACAGACAAAGAGAGGGAGATTACAGGCAAACATTATTTCAGTATGCTCACCCCATCTCTTACAGGAGTGGTGGTGGATGAGGAGAATGATATAGCAGCATTTGGAATAAGTATCCCCAGTCTCTCAGAGGCCTTCAAGAGAGCAAAGGGCAAACTCTTCCCGTTTGGCTGGTACTACATACTTAAAGCCTACAAGCATTACAAGGATATAGACCTTATGCTGGTAGGCTCAAGTCCAAAATGGGCATCCAAGGGAATCTCCGCCATCTATCACGCCAACTTGGCATCCCACTACAGAGAGCAGAACCTAAGGTGGGCCTATACCAACCCCCAGATAGAGACCAACACCGCGGCCCTCAAGGTCTGGGAGAGTTACAGCAAAGAACCCTTCATGCGCCGCCGCTGCTGGATAAAAGAGATTTAGCGCAGGCGCCGCGCTGTTATTCTGTGGCGCCCGTGCCCGGCCGATGTGGCGTTGTTATTCTGTGGCGCGTATGCCCGGCGATGCAGCGCTGTTGTTTATTACGCTCCCGTGTCCGGCGATGCGACGCTGTTGTTTATTGCACTCCCGTGTCCGGTGATGCGACGCTGTTATTCGGTGGCGCGCTCTAGAGATGCGAGTTCGTTGCCCGAAGCGTCCATCAAAAAGAGAGTGCTGCCATTGACCTTGACTTTTGCTGTCTCATCAAGCACCTTAATCATAGAGCGCTCAATCTCCATATCTTCAGCGGGACCCATCATCATAGTCATACCCATATTCCCAAATTTCAGGTTGCCATTATCAAAGGTAAAGGCGCCATTCACAAGGTTTACACCAAGGCACCCGTGAATCTTGCCCTCCACTGTATTAAACTCAATAAAAGCCTCCCTCTCAACAGTAGTAACGCTTTCATTTTCAATAGATTTTACCAACCACTTGCCCTCCAGCTCTTTAACATCCATAGAGCAAGAAGATAAAAGACCAACAGTCGCCAACACAACTGCAAACAAATTCCAAACTTTCATTACTTTCATTACATTCATTACTTTCAAAATTTTTATACTCTTATAACACTTATAACTTATTAAACGTTTATAATCTTCATTAAGATAATCCTCAATTTTTCCCAGGATTTGGCTCCACCCGAGCACAAAATCTGGGTTTTTGTGCTTTTTTGCCCTCCGAAACCCTTGTTTTCGGGCATTTCGAGCACAAAATCTGGGTTTTTGTGCGCTTTTTGCCTTTGAAACCCTCATTTTCGGGCATTTCGAGCACAAAATCGAGGTTTTTGTGCGCTTTTTGCCTTCGGAACCCCCATTTTCGGGCATTTCGAGCACAAAATCTGGGTTTTTGTGCGCTTTTGCCCTTCGGAACCCCCATTTTCGGGCATTTCGAGCACAAAATCGAGGTTTTTGTGCGCTTTTGCCAGCAAGTTTCTTCCCGATGGCACCTCGGCCAGCAACAAACCTCATCTGGCGGAGAAGAGTACTCCGGTTTGGCTAGCAATCTGGCGCACCTGGGCCGGATTTGCTAACTCTCAGCATCGGGATGCGGCCAATCCCACACCTAAAAATATATGTTCGCATTTTCCCTTGCTACCACCTTGGGCTGCTGCTCAAACAGACGCAAATCTTTCGGCCCATCTGCACC
>SFUD01000183.1 GCA_004561775.1 bacterium
TAATCTATGCTAAGGAGTTTTGTGCAGGCCTCTTCCGGCTTGAACTTCCAGGCTGTGGCCCACCTTGGCGCCTTTGCCGTAAAGCCTAGAAGTTGCTGCTGCTGCAGGCTGTTTACTTTTATTACTATGCCGTCTGTGGGGAAGGGGAGACTCTTGCGCCTTGTGTCCCATTCCTTTATATATTCTATTGCCTCATCTATTGTGGAGCAGAGCTTGCTGTATGTGGAGACTGGCAGGCCCCAACTTTTGGCGGCCTCCAGCGCCTCCCATTGTGTTGCCACATTGTAGCCTGGCGCTATGAGGTGGTAGAGTACGCACTCCAGCCCGCGGTCTGCCATCTCTTTGGGGTTCTGCAGTTTAAGCGAGCCTGCCGCTGCGTTTCTGGGGTTGGCGAAGAGCGGGTCGCCCTCCTCTTCCCGATTGCGGTTAAGGGCCTCGAAGGCTTTGAAGGGCATATATATCTCTCCTCTTATCTCAAAGTCTGCCGGGTAGTTGCCCCGCAGCTGCTGCGGAATGGCGGCTATCTCCCGCACATTCTCCGTTACATCGTCACCCACAGTGCCGTCTCCTCTTGTGAGGGCTCTCTGCAGCTTGCCCTCTTTGTAGGTGAGGCAGATTGCCGTGCCGTCAAATTTGAGTTCGCAGGAGTATTGCAGAGGCTCCTCTATGCTTTTGAGGATGCGCTGGTTGAAGGCGTATAATTCGCCAAGGTCGTAGGTGTTGCCTAGCGAGAGCATAGGAAAGCGGTGCGGATATTGCGCAAAGCCTTTGGGTGCTGTTGCGCCGGGAGCGGCCTTGGGCGCTGTTGCGGTTTCTCTTTTGCCGGGCGCAGTTCCTGTGGTTGAGGTTGTGGATGCGGCTGCCGGCTCGCTCTCCTCTAGGGATGAGAAGAGGTCGCTTCCAACGCGCACGGTAGGGGAGTCTGCTGCAGCAAATTGTGGATTCTCCTCCTCCAGCTGCTGCAGGCGGTGCATCATAAGGTCGTACTCATAGTCTGTGATGGTGGGAGCATTCTTTATGTAGTAGTTGCGATTTGCCCTCTCCAACTCTCTTCTCAAATGAGCTATCTCCTCTTGTATTGTCAGCTTCTCCATCTCTTCACAACTTTTTTTAAACTACAAATGTAGCCAATAATTTCAAAAAATAATAGTATCTTTGCGGCGCTTAAAGAAAGATGAAAATGGAAAAATCAATTGTAATTTTAACAGGCGGCGGTCCCGCACCGGGAATGAATACTGTAGTTGGCACTATTGCAAAGACTTTTTTAAGTAATGGCTACAGAGTTATAGGTTTACACGGGGGGTATAAAGGCCTCTTCTCCCCAATACAGAAGACAACAGACATAGATTTCTTGCTTGCAGATTCAATCTTTAACAGAGGCGGCTCATATCTTATGATGAGCAGATACAAACCTTCTCAGGAGGATTTTGACAAGAATTTTAATCTTGATTTCTTTAAGAATAACAATATTCAGCTGCTGGTTACCGTTGGAGGAGACGATACTGCCTCTACAGCCAACAGAATTGCAAAGTTCCTTGCGGCTAAGAACTATCCTATTGCAAATATCCACGTTCCTAAGACAATAGACAACGACCTTCCTCTTCCTTCAAATATTCCAACCTTTGGATATCATTCTGCAAAGTCTGAGGGTACAAAGATTGCTACAACAGTCTATGAGGATGCAAGAACAAGCGGTACCTGGTTTGTTGTCTCAGCTATGGGTCGTTCTGCAGGCCACCTTGCTCTTGGCATTGGCGCAACCTGCCACTATCCTATGATTGTTATTCCGGAGATGTTCAACAGAACAGACATTACCATAGACAAGATTGTGAATATGGCCATCTCTGCAATCATTAAGAGAAAGATTATGGGTCTCTCCTATGGTGCCATTATGATTTCTGAGGGTGTATTCCACGCCTTCTCTCATACAGACCTGGAGGCTGCCGGCGTTAAGTTTACCTACGACGACCACGGTCATCCGGAGCTTGGCAAAATCTCTAAGGCTCAGATGTTTAACGAGCTTTTGGAGAAGAAGCTGGACAAACTTGGAATCTCTGTTAAATCCCGTCCTGTAGAGATTGGTTATGAGGTTAGATGCGTTACCCCTATTGCTTACGACCTTATGTATTGCTCTCAGTTGGGTATGGGCGTTTATCAGCTCTTTAAGGAGGGCGCTACCGGCTGTATGGTCTATCTGGACCTCAATAACAACATTAAGCCTCTCTATCTTTCAGATATTCAGGATAAGGATGGCAAGATTCCGCCTCGCGGTGTAAATATTCACACAGACAAGGCTCAGAATATTATCCGTTATCTTATGCACTATATCACCCCTGCAGACTATGAGGCTGCAAAGGAGTATGTTGCAAATCCTGAGGAGTATGACTTTATTAAGATGCTCAACTGGTAGATGAAGCATATTGGCAGATGAAACATATAATATATCAACTCTTTATAAGGGCTTTCGGGAATAAGAGGCAAACTCTTCCCGGAGGCTCTTATAGCATTAATGGCTCCGGTAAGTTTAATGACATTACGCCGGAGTTGCTCCGCTCTCTCAAAGAGGATCTCTCTATCTCCCACATCTGGTACACTGGCGTAATTGCGCACGCCTCCAAGACAGATTGGAGCGCTTATGGCATTCCCTCTGCGCACCCCTCTGTGGTTAAGGGAGAGGCCGGCTCTCCCTATGCCATAACAGATTATTATGATGTGGCGGCAGAACTGGCAGAGGATATTCCCTCCCGAATGGCAGAGTTTGAGGCCCTTGTGGAGCGCACTCACACTGCCGGCCTAAGAGTTGTTATAGATTTTGTGCCAAATCA
>SFUD01000184.1 GCA_004561775.1 bacterium
TCTATATGAACTGTAGCCCAAGTTACTGGCTCCCCTGATTTGTTAATTACTTTACCTGAAAATTTGTGAGCAGGATTCGCCGCCTGAGAAGTCAGGAGGCTCAGAAATAAAAAGAGTGACAATAAAGAGTATTTCATCTTGGTCTGCTGCTAATGGTTTATAAAATGGGGATATCACGCAGCAAACCATATTCACACATTCCATATAGGAATGCTGAATAGCTGTTTTGTGGCAATATTACCCGAAAACTACAAAACAATATGTTGTCCTGGCAGGTCTCCTGACTTATCCTGCTCACCAACGCCTTCCCATCAGCAGTGCCGACAGTGGCATTATGTTGGCGAGTTTTGAAGGAATTACAGTAGCGGGTCTGTTCCGGATTCTCACCGGATTCCCTATTAATCGCGTAGCCGCGAACCAAAACTTGACGCAAAATTACTAAATAAACGGAATAAACAACAAAAAAATGATTTTTTTTGAATATTGAGCGCCGTAAGCGTCTCTGAGATTACGGCTCCCTTTCGCCCTCTCTGCGATTACTCTTCCCGAGCACAAAAAACCCGATTTTGTGCTCGAGCAGACGGGGAATTGGCATTAGGGAAGCGTAAAATGGCCTTCCTGCAAATCACCGCGCATGCTTCAAAAACATAAGTGTCTAATAAACAGATGATTAACTTTTAGCAACGCGCTCGGTGAGCTCAAATTGAGGCCACCGAGCGGGCCAATGTGCCCCAGAGGTGCCTAGAACAAGGATTCGTGCGCGCGGTGATTTGCAGGAACGGCACCCAGGCTAGGCAGCAGCAGCATTTGCCATCCAACACCTGCACCCCCTGCCAGGCAGCAGCCTCATTCGGCGGAGATACGGAGGTGGCGTAGGCAATCGGTGCAGATGGGCCGATAGATTTGCTATGTCTGAGCAGCGGTTGCAAGGTGCAGCAAGGGGGATGGGTACATATATATGAATAAGTGTTGCGAATGGTCGCATACCGTAGCTGCGAGTTAGCAAATCCGGCCCAGATGCGCCAGATTGTTAGCCAAACCGGAGTACTTTTCTCCGCCGAATGAGGTTTGTTGCTGGCCGGGGGAGCCATCGGGAAGAAACTTGCTGGCAAAAGCGCACAAAAACCCCGATTTTGTGCTCGGGAAGTGGGGAAATTGGCATTGGGAAGAAGCTGCCGGTAGGGATTGGTCCGCAGCAGATGCCCAGCAACCGCGCAAATGAAGGCACGCAACTGCAAAATGGAGAGTTGCTTTTGCTTCTGATTTTTATTACCTTTAATGAAAATTTGTCAAAATACTTTAGCTATGAGTAAGCAATCTAATAAGAAGGCAAACGCGCAAGTAAACGTGCAATCCGGCAAGCCTAGGCTGCCGAAGATTTTTGTGCTGGATACCAATATTATCCTGCACGACAGCAGGTCTATTTATAATTTCCAGGAGAACGACCTTGTTATACCTATTGCCGTTATAGAGGAGTTGGACAAGTTTAAGAAGAGTACCGATGTGCTTGGGTATAATGCAAGGGAGTTTATGCGTAAGATAGATATCCTCAGTGCCGACAAGAATTTTTTCAAGGGAGAGGGCTTTTCTCTTGGCAAGGGGCTGGGTACTCTTAGGGTGGAGATTAATCATCCATTCCCTCTGGAGTTGCAGGGTAGCTTTAAGGATGATATTCAGGACCATAGGATTCTGGCTGTGGCAATTTGGGTTAAGAATCAGAATCCGCAGAGGTTTGTGGCGCTTGTTACCAAAGATGTGAATCTTAGGATGAAGGCGCGCGCGCTGGGTATGGTTGCTCAGGATTATTTGACCGATAGGATAGAGGAGAAACATATTGAGAAGAACGAGAAGAGGGTACAGGTAATTAATAATCTCCCGAAAAATACGATAGAGCGGGTGGCATCGGGAGGAATCACTGTAGATGAGGTGCGCTACAAAAAGCAGCCGGCCAACCAATTATATAAGTTCCGCTATGAGGTGCTGCCGGGAGCTGCCACCATAGGACCTGGCACCACAGGAACTGCCGCCCAAGGAGCAGATGCTCAAAATGGTGCAGTTCAAAAGAGTGAAGGCAAGCGCAGGCAGGCCTATGAGTATCTCTTGGCAAGGTTTGATGCTCCAACAAATTCCATTGTGCCGGTTAAGCCTTGCACCGCTTATGGCATCCAGCCGCGCAACAGTGAGCAGGTCTTTGCTATGGATGCGCTTATGAATCCGCAGGTGCAACTTATCTCTCTTACAGGAACTGCGGGTACTGGCAAGACGCTCTTGGCGCTTGCGGCTGCTCTTGAGCAGGCGGATAACTTCAGTCAGATATTGCTGGCAAGGCCTGTAATTCCGCTTAAGAATCAGGAGATTGGTTACCTGCCGGGA
This sequence comes from bacterium, assembly GCA_004561775.1. Lineage (GTDB taxonomy): Bacteria > Bacteroidota > Bacteroidia > Bacteroidales > UBA932 > Egerieousia. Next base: position 2,374 of record SFUD01000184.1, read on the forward strand.
GATGCAAAGGATAAGATTGGCCCATATATGCTTCCTCTCTATGACAACCTTGCCGTAATTAAGAAGCAGTTTGGAATCTCAAGCAAGGAGAATGTGAAGATTGAGGATATGTTGCGCAGAGAGAAGCTGCTTATCTCTCCGCTTGCATATATCCGCGGCCGAAGCCTCTCCAATGTCTTCTTTATTATAGATGAGGCGCAGAATCTTACACCTCACGAGGTTAAGACTATCATTACCAGAGCCGGAGAGGGGACAAAGATTGTCTTTACCGGAGATATTCAGCAGATAGACCAGCCCTATTTGGACAAATGGTCCAACGGCCTTACACATATAAATGACAAACTCTACGGCGAACCGCTCTTTGAACACGTAAACCTCACCAAGGGAGAGCGCTCAAAACTCTCCGAACTGGCAGGCAA
>SFUD01000185.1 GCA_004561775.1 bacterium
GCATCCAACTCCTGAGCCTTTGAAGCTGCATTCAATGCATCATTAAGAGGATTCTCAATCTGAGCACCAATAACTTTGTAGAAAGTGAGCGTGCCGTTTGCATCATAATAGAGCTCTTTGTCTGCATAGCAGTCTACGTAATAGTTTGCACCAGCCACAGTTGCCTCTTTTGAGGAGAGAACCTGCTGGTCCTTGAGGAAGAGTTTAACCTCTGCCTGAGGAGCGCCTACATATACACCTGTTGATTTGAGAGGTGCATTGTAGTATGTCATATAGGCATTGGCAAGTTTTAGCCAACTCTTTGGATCCGATGCCTTTTTAGGATTCTCAACAACTGTCTTTGCTTTCTCTACAGCTGCCTGAGCCTCTGCCAACTTCCTCTGTGCATTAACCTGAAATGCAACAAGAACAAGCACTAATGGGAGTAAAAATTTTCTCATAAAATCAATAATTAGTTAATATAAATAATTTATTTATTTTCAATTAGTTATTCCTTCGCCGAACCTGCAGCATCAGGAGCATCCGCAACATCTGAAGCATCTGCGGCATCAGGCGCGTCTGATTTGTCGTCGCTCCTATCCACTACGCATACTGCGGCAATGCTGTCGTTCTCCTTAATGTTGATGAGTTTCACGCCTTGTGTAACTCTTCCCATTATTCTGCCGTAAATTGCAAGCCTTATGGTTATGCCGGATTTGTTGATAATCATAATATCATCATCCTCCGTTACGCTCTTGAGCGCCACCAGATTGCCTGTCTTCTCTGTAATGTTGAGAGTCTTCACGCCCTTGGCGCCTCTGGAGGTTAGACGGTAATCCTCTACGCTGGACCTCTTGCCATAACCATTCTCACTTACAACCAGAATTGTTCTGCCTGCCTCTGCGCTCTCTTCAGGATCTACACAAATGATGCCAATTGCCTCATCTGTCTCATCCAAATCAATGCCTCTTACACCGGCCGCTGTTCTTCCAATGGCCCTGCAGTCGCTCTCGTTAAACCTTACACACTTTCCGTTCTTGCCGGCAATCATAATCTGACTCCTGCCGTTTGTGAGTATTGCATCCAAGAGCTCGTCACCCTCCTTTATTGTAAGAGCAATGATTCCGTTTGCCCTAGGGCGGGAGTAAGCCTCCAGCGAGGTCTTCTTTATCCAGCCCCTCTTGGTGGCAAGAACAATATAGTTGTTGTTTATATAATCTGTGTTGGAGAGGTCATCAACCTTAAGGTATGCGCAAATCTTCTCATCTGCGCCAATGTTTATGACATTCTGGATTGCCCTGCCCTTGGAGGCCTTTGCGCCCTCCGGAATCTCATAAACCTTAAGCCAGTAGCACTTGCCCACATTGGTGAAGAGCAACATTGTGCTGTGGTTGTTGGCAACATAGATATGCTCAATAAAGTCCTCATCCCTTGTGGTTGAGCCCTTGGCACCAACGCCTCCCTTGTTCTGCAGTCTGTACTCTGCCAGAGGTGTTCTCTTAATATATCCCAAATGAGAAATTGTAATGACAACATCCTCATCGGGATAAAAATCCTCCGGGTTTATGTCACCCTCTGCAAATTCTATCTTTGTCCTTCTTGCATCGGGATACTTGGCCTTAAGCTCTGCCAGCTCATCCTTTATTATGCCATATTGCAAAGCTGTGTCGGAGAGCACCTGCTGCAGATAGGCAATCCTCTTCATAAGCTCATCAAACTCATTCTGAAGCTTTTGACGCTCCAAGCCAGCAAGCTGGCGCAATCTCATCTCCACAATGGCATTTGCCTGAAGCTCTGTAAAGCCGAATCTCTCCATAAGCCTCCTCTTGGACTCATCTACGGTAGAGCTGGAGCGGATAATCTGAATCACCTCATCTATAAAGTCCAAAGCCTTTAGCAGACCCTCAAGTATATGCGCCCTTGCTTCTGCCTTTGCAAGTTCAAATTTGGTTCTTCTTACTACAACCTCGTGCCTGTGCTTTACAAAATAGTGAATCAGCTGCTTAAGGTTGAGAAGCCTTGGACGGCCATCTACCAAAGCAATATTATTTACAGAGAAGCTGGACTGCAGCGCGGTATATTTATAGAGCGAGTTGAGAACCACATTTGCAGGCGCGCCCATCTTAAGCTTTATTACAATGCGCATACCCTCCCTGTCGCTCTCATCATTAATATAGGCTATGCCTTCAATGCGCTTATCCTCAACCAGTTCTGCCATTTTTGAGATAAGCTCGCTCTTATTTACCATATATGGTATCTCTGTAACCACAATGGTCTCTCTGCCGCTCTGGGAGAGTTCTATCTCTGTCTTGGACCTTACAACAATTCTGCCTTTGCCTGTCTCATAGGCCTCCTTGATTCCCTGCACACCCAGGATAATGCCTCCCGTAGGGAAATCGGGACCGGTAAGATGCTGCATAAGCTCCTCCGTTGTAATGTCGTTGTTATCTATGTAGGCAGTTATGGCATTGCAGACCTCCGTCATATTGTGCGGCGCCATATTTGTTGCCATTCCCACTGCTATTCCCGATGTACCGTTTAGCAGCAGCAGCGGCGCCTTTGCAGGCAGCACCAAAGGCTCCTTTAAGGTATCATCAAAGTTATTTACAAAATCTACCGTATCCTTGTCAAGGTCTGCCAGCACATCCTCTGCAAGCGGATTAAAGCGCGCCTCTGTATAACGCATAGCAGCAGGCGGGTCTCCATCTATCGATCCAAAGTTACCCTGACCGCGTACAAGCAGGTATCTCAAACTCCAGGATTGAGCCAATCTAACCATTGTATCATAAATAC
>SFUD01000186.1 GCA_004561775.1 bacterium
AACAGCATAAAGGCTGTAATAAACAGAAGGAATGAGGAGATGATACGTACCTCCTGGCCTGTTATTGAGCAGGTTTACAAGACTCAGTCCGCTACCTATACAAATATAGCAATTCCTGTTGGCGACGGCCATAAGGGGCTAAATATTGTGATAAATCTGCAGAAGGCTTATGAGTCTATGGGCAAGGAGTTGCCAAGAGCGGTGGCTAAGACAATAACCCTCATTACCATAGACAACAACTGGAAGGAGCATCTTAGGGAGATGGATGATCTTAAGCAATCTGTACAGAATGCCTCTTATGAGCAGAAGGATCCGCTTCTTATCTACAAGTTGGAGAGTTACAACCTCTTCCAGAGTGTGATAGAGAAGATTAACAGGGAGGTTCTCTCCTTCCTGGTAAGGGCTCAGCTGCCTGTTGCGCAGAATGAGAACTTAAGTCTGCGCGAAGAGACAAAGAGACGCCGTACAGATATGAGCAATATGCGCACAAGCCGCTCGGAGCTCTCTACCAACAGCGGAGAGCCAAAGTCAAATGCGCCTGTGCACGTGGAGAAAAAGGTGGGCAGAAATGACCCTTGTCCTTGCGGAAGCGGCAAAAAATACAAGAACTGCTGCGGCAAAGAATAATTATTCATTTATAACCTGTGATTTATATGGAGAGATATGATATTATAGTTGTTGGAGCCGGCCCGGGCGGCTATGTTGCGGCAGTGAGGGCGGCAGAACTTGGAATGAGATGCGCTGTTGTGGAGAGGGCGGAGCTTGGCGGAGTATGCCTAAATTGGGGCTGTATTCCAACAAAGGCACTCTTAAAGAGCGCGCAGGTCTATAACTATACAAAGCACCTTGGCGAGTATGGCCTCTCGGAGGCAGAGGTGAAGCCGGATATTGCTAAGATAGTGGCCAGGGAGAGGGGTGTCTCCGCAACTATGAGCAAGGGTATAGAGTTTCTCTTCAAAAAGAACAAGATAGAGCTTCATAAGGGAACCGCAACAGTTGTGGAGAATCACACCGTGCAGGTTGCGCCACTGGAGGGAGAGGCCTATTGCATTGCCGCAGACCACATTATTCTGGCTACCGGTTCAAGACCAAATTCCCTTCCTTTTGCGCCTATAGACGGCAAGAAGATTCTCTCCTACAGAGAGGCTCTTGTTCCCGATGCCATTCCGCAATCTATGGCTGTAATAGGCTCCGGCGCCATAGGCAGCGAGTTGGCCTATTTCTACCACTCTATGGGAACGCAGGTCTATCTTATTGAGTATATGGACCAGATTGTGCCTCTGGAGGATGAGGATGTGGCTGCTCAGTTGAGCCGCAGCCTCCGCAAGGCAGGTATGAAGGTTATGGTCTCTACCAATGTGAAGAGTGTTGATACCTCCGCAGAGGGATGCACCCTTACTCTTGAGACAAAGAAGGGGGTGGAGGAGCTGCACGTGGAGTGTGTGCTCTCTGCTGTTGGTGTAAGACCAAATACGGAGAATCTTGGGCTTGAGGCTCTTGGCGTGGAGATGGAGCGCGGAAAGATTAAGGTGGATGAGTTCTTCCGCACCAATGTTGAGGGGATATATGCCATTGGAGATATTGTGCCTACTCCGGCGCTGGCCCACGTTGCCTCTGCAGAGGCTGTGGTGGCTGTGGAGAAGATTGCCGGATTGGAGGTTGAGCCTGTAGATTATTCAAATATCCCCGGTGCTACCTATACTACACCGGAGATAGCCTCTGTGGGTATGACAGAGAAGAGGCTTAAGGCGGCAGGAGTGCCTTACAAGGTAGGAAAGTTCCAGTTTATGGCATCGGGAAAAGCGGCCACAGCAGGGGAGAGGGATGGCTTTGTAAAACTTCTCTTCAATCCGGAGGATGGCAAGATTTTGGGCGCGCACCTTATTGGAGCCTCTGTCTCCGAGATGCTCTCCGGCATTGTGCTGGCGCGCAAACTGGGTGCAACAGCTAAAGATATTGCTACAGCCATTCATCCGCATCCATCTATGAGTGAAGGTATTATGGAGGCTGCAGCAGAGGTGGCCAAGGAGATGTTAAAGTAGAGCCTATGTCACAGGAGAAGACTCAAGTTAATGATGTCTGCAGAATCTCTAAAGGGACAGTTGTAAAGGTTAAGTCCTGGGTCTCTGATGCGGATATGAGAATAGATGGCCAGTTTTATGGCAATATAAATACCTCCGGCAGGGTGGTGATTGGAGAGAAGGGCCTTCTTGTGGGCGATGTGCAGTGCAGCAGCCTGGATATCTGGGGTACCTTTAAGGGCAATGTGCTCTGCAATGGGGTTACCACAATACGCGGTATTGGTAGTTTTTCCGGTGTTACAAATACTGTGAGGATATGCATAGAGGTGGGAGCCCTCTTTGAGGGTACCTGCAAGGTTATTACAGAGGAGGAGTTTGCAAAATCTGCCTCAAAGTGGAATACTGCTCAGCTTTAGATGCGCTCCTTTATCTTATAGCTGTTTCTCTCTGTTGAGTTTCTGCTTATTAGTTCTGCAATAAAGCCTGTAAGGAAGAGTTGCGTGCCTATTATCAATGCCACAAGCGCAAGATAGAAGAGCGGCTGGTCTGTAACGGCACGGAACTTTAGTCCGTTGCTCTGCGCAACCACCTTCTGCACTATTATTATTATTGAGAGTATTGCGCCGGTAAGGAAGGTGAGCGAACCCATAAGTCCAAAGAGGTGCATAGGCTTCTTCCCGAATCTTAAAAGAAACCAGAGGCTGAGAAGGTCCAGATAGCCGTGCACAAATCTGTTGAGCC
>SFUD01000187.1 GCA_004561775.1 bacterium
TGCTGCCCTGCCATTCTGCCGCTGCCGCCTTGCGCTGCCGCCAAGTTGCTGCCGCCAATCTGCTGCCACCAAGCTGCTGCCGCCAAGTTGCTGCCCGGACATTCTGCCACTGCCGCCCTGCGCTGCCGCCAAGCTGCTGCCCGGACATTCTGCCACTGCCGCCCTGCACTGCCGCAAATCTGCTGCTGGCAAGTTGCTGCCGCCAAGTTGCTGCCTTGCGCTACTGCCCGGCCGCCCGGTCACTCCGCCGATTATCTGGTTTCGGGAGCCTCTCTCTTTACAAATCTGTTGTAGAGTTGCTCCATCGGGATACCATTCTCCTTGAATCTCTTGGAGATGCTGCCGTTGGAGAGCAGTAAGGAGTAGTTGGCAGTAACTCCTTTGCTTTGCCATCGGGAAGGGTCCAAGCCCGCCAGCAGGTTGCACCGGAGACTCCTTTGGGTTGGAAGGCTGTTGCCTCCAGGCTCTCCAATGTGGCAAACACTCTCTCTTCCAGCAAAAGTTGTGCCTCTGCACTCTCTATCTTTATTGTTGCAGAGGTGGGGTTGTCCACTACTATTCCAACTCCTATCTTGCCGGCGGTAAAGGAGTCCATCTCTATTTGAGTAAGCTGTACGCTCTTAACAGCAATCTTTTTGTAATTGCTGCAGCTGCTTAGGAGTATAAGCAGAAGCAGTGCTGCAAACTTTCCTAAGCGCAGCGGAGAGAACTTCCTTAATGGAGAGAACTTCCTTAATGGGGAGTACACTGTTTTTGCAACTACTCTCTCTGTTGTTGTCATATTACGGTTTTGCAGGCTACTCATTTGTTACGGCAAATATAGAAAATTATGTGTATCTTTGAGAGTAAAATATGAGTAGTATGAGTGCTAAGATTGATTTTAGTTCTGTGAGGCCTCTCCTTGACGCATCTCTGCCGCAGCTCTATATAGAGACATACGGCTGTCAGATGAATCTTAATGACAGCGAGGTTGTGCTCTCTCTTATGCAGCAGGCTGGCTATTCGCTCACAAAAGAGATCTCCAAAGCAGATGTTATTTTTGTAAACACCTGCTCCATAAGAGACAACGCAGAGCAGCGCATTTGGGGAAGGCTGGATGCCTTTATGCAGGAGAAGAAGCGTAGAAGGGTTATTGTGGGAGTGCTTGGATGCATGGCAGAGAGACTGAAAGAGAAGCTGTTGGAGAGCAATTGCGTAGATATAGTGGCTGGTCCCGATGCATATAGAGACCTTCCGCGCCTTGTTGCAGCTGTTACGGATAGGGAGAAACAGATAAATACCAAGCTCTCGCTGGAAGAGACATATGCGGACATTTCGCCTGTTAGGATGGATGAAAATGGCGTAAGTGCCTTTATCTCAATTATGCGAGGATGCAACAATATGTGCTCATATTGCGTTGTGCCATATACCCGCGGCGGAGAGCGCAGCCGCAATCCGCATACCATAGTGGCAGAGGCGCAGCATCTCTTTGAGAGCGGCTACAAGGAGGTTACCCTGCTTGGCCAAAATGTGGACTCATATTATTGGGTTAATCCCGATAATACGTCGGAGAGCATAAATTTTGCGCAGCTGCTGGAGATGGTGGCACTTATCTCGCCGCAACTCAGGGTGCGCTTCTCTACCTCGCATCCTAAGGATATGGGCAACGGAGTGCTCTACACAATGGCAATGTATCCCAACATCTGCAACCATATCCACCTGCCTGTGCAGTCGGGAAGCAATGCGATGCTGGAGAAGATGAATAGAAAATATACCGTAGAGCGCTATCTGGAGCGAATTGCAAAGATTAGGGAGATTCTTCCCGATTGCGCTATCACCACGGATATCATTGCCGGTTTCTGCGACGAGACCTTGGAGGACCACCAGCAGACTCTTGACCTGATGGAGAGGGTGGGATACGATTCGGCATTTATGTTTGCCTACTCTATGCGCCCCAACACTTACGCAGAACGGCATTTTACAGATAATGTGCCCTACGAAGAGAAGACCAGAAGGCTTAACGAGATTATAGAACTTCAGAACAGGCTCTCGCTGGAGGCTAACCAAAAATGTGTTGGAAAGGAGTATGAAGCGCTCATAGAGGGCTATTCCAAGAGGTCTGCCCTGCAATACATTGCGCGCATCCCTCAAAACAAAGTCTGCATAATAGATTGCGGAGAGTATAAGATTGGCGATTATGTTAGGGTTAAGGTGGACTCCTGCACAAGCGCGACTCTCTTTGGAAGAGTCATTCCTCCGGATCAGTCAGCCACATTCAAGGAGAATGTTGAGGAGTTCAGGGAGGGAATAAAGGGTCTGCGAAAGAATATCAAGAACGCAACCAAAGAGATTAAGGAGGATATAAAGAGAGATATAAAAGAGATAAAAGAGGAGATTAAAAATACAATTAATTCAGGAGTTTAGATATGACAAAGATTAAGACAACCTATCTGGGTGGTCTCAGAACAGAGGCTATCCACGAGCAGAGCGGAACAAAACTCATTACAGATGCTCCGCTGGACAATCACGGCAAGGGCGAGGCTTTCTCCCCAACAGACCTGGTGGCAACAGCCCTTGGCAGTTGTATGCTAACCATTATGGGTATCTCCGCAGAGGCATACGGATATAAATTGGAGGGAACAACCCTGGAGATTGAGAAGATAATGGTAGCCAATCCAAGAAGAATAGGAGAGATAAAGGTAGAGGTAAATTTCCCAGAGGGAAGCAACTTTACCGATAAACAGAAGAGGGTCATAGAGGCTGCAGCCAAGAGTTGTCCTGTTTACAACACCCTGGCGCCTGAGGTGCAGAAGAGCATTACCTTCAACTGGTAGTGTTACTCGCTTGGGGCAAAAAGAATCCATAACCGGAATAAAATTTTTGCCAACAAGAAATTTTGATTACTTTTGCACTCCAATCTACCGCAGGCCCGGATGGCGGAATCGGTAGACGCGCTGGTCTCAAACACCAGTGGCCGTTAAGGCTGTGCCGGTTCGACCCCGGCTCCGGGTACAAAAGAAATTGAGGAGGTCCA
>SFUD01000188.1 GCA_004561775.1 bacterium
ATTTGATAACAAGATATAATATATATAATATAGTATGGCTTTAAAGAAAGAGAGTAAGGTTAAAAGCAATTTTAATCGGATCAGTATAGGACTTGCATCTCCGGAGGATATACTAAATCAGTCGTATGGTGAGGTCCTGAAGCCTGAGACTGTAAACTACCGCACCTACAAGCCAGAGAGAGACGGACTCTTCTGCGAAAGAATCTTTGGTCCCTCAAAGGATTATGAGTGCCACTGCGGAAAGTACAAGAGAATCCGCTACAAGGGAATCACTTGCGACCGATGCGGCGTAGAGGTTACAGAGAAGAAGGTGCGCAGAGAGAGAATGGGTCACATTCAGCTTGAGGTACCTGTAGCACACATTTGGTATTTCCGCTCCACACCTAACAAGATTGGATATCTCTTGGGCATCCCGTCAAAGAAGTTGGATGCAATTATCTACTACGAGAAGTACCTTGTACTGCAAGCAGGTGCTGCCAAGGAGTTTGGTGTGCACGATATGGACCTTCTTTCAGAGGAGGAGTACATTAATTTAACAGACAATCTTCTCCCTAAAGAGAATGGTATGCTTCCCGATGATGATCCAAACAAGTTTGTAGCCGGAATGGGTGCAGAGGTAATCTACACACTTCTTACAAAACTGGATTTGGACGATCTCTCCTTCTCGCTCAGAAACAAGATAGAGACCGAGACCTCTATGCAGAGAAAGGCTGAGGCTCTGAAGAGACTCAGCGTTGTGGAGGCATTCAGGGCATCAAACGGCATAAATAAACCTGAGTGGATGATTATGAAGGTAATCCCTGTCATTCCACCGGATTTGAGACCGCTTGTTCCGCTGGATGGTGGCAGATTTGCAACATCAGACCTTAACGACCTCTACAGAAGGGTAATCATAAGAAACAATCGTCTTAAGAGGCTCATAGAGATTAAGGCTCCGGAGGTAATTCTCAGAAATGAGAAGCGTATGCTCCAGGAGGCTGTTGACTCGCTCTTCGACAACTCCAGAAAGTCCAATGCCGTTAAGACAGAGTCCAACAGGGCGCTGAAATCCCTCTCCGACAGTCTTAAAGGAAAGCAGGGACGTTTCCGTCAGAACCTCTTGGGTAAACGTGTGGACTACTCTGCCCGTTCTGTTATTGTGGTTGGTCCGGAACTTAAGATGCACGAGTGCGGACTTCCTAAATATATGGCTGCAGAGCTCTACAAACCATTCATTATCAGAAAACTCATAGAGCGCGGAATAGTTAAGACCGTAAAATCTGCAAAGAAGATTGTAGATAGGAAAGATTCCGTAATATGGGATATTCTGGAGAATGTGATGAAGGGACACCCGGTACTGCTTAACCGTGCCCCTACCCTTCACAGACTTGGTATTCAGGCATTCCAGCCAAAGATGATAGAGGGCAAGGCTATTCAGCTCCACCCGCTTGCTTGTACCGCTTTCAACGCGGACTTTGATGGTGACCAGATGGCTGTTCACCTTCCGCTTGGAAATGCTGCTATATTGGAGGCTCAGCTGCTTATGTTGGGTTCTCACAACATCCTTAACCCTGCCAACGGCGCGCCTATTACCGTTCCTTCACAGGATATGGTGCTTGGTCTCTACTACATTACAAAGCCAAGAGAGGGCGTAAAGGGAGAGGGTATGACCTTCTACGGACCGGAGGAGATTATCATAGCATACAACGAGAAGAGACTGGACCTTCACGCTAAAGTAAAGGTTAGACTTCCAAAGAATATGGGATACTCAATGGCCTTCAAGGGAGGACTCTCATTCAACCTTGGCGACGTGCTTGTACCTGAGGAGAAATCCCAGCTTGTAGAGGAGGGTTACAAGAATGTAGAGAACATAATGCAGAGCTACAACCTTGGTTTCATAACCAACAACGAGCGTTACAACCAGATTATCGACATTTGGACAAATACCAACAACTCTCTTACCAAACTGGTGGAGAAGCGTATTGCCAACGACAATCAGGGTTTCAACCCGGTATATATGATGTTGGATTCCGGAGCCCGCGGTTCTAAGGAGCAGATTCGTCAGCTCTGCGGTATGCGTGGTCTTATGGCAAAGCCTCAGAAATCCGGTTCAACAGGAGCAGAGATTATCGAGAACCCTATTCTTGCAAACTTCAAGGAGGGCCTCTCTGTGCTTGAGTACTTCATCTCTACCCACGGTGCCCGTAAAGGTCTTGCCGATACAGCGCTTAAGACTGCAGATGCAGGTTACCTTACAAGAAGGCTTGTAGATGTTTCGCACGATGTAATTGTTACAGAGGAGGATTGCGGAACACTTAGAGGTCTTATTGCAACCGCCATAAAGAACAAGGATGATATTGTTGAGTCTCTCTACGACAGAATCCTTGGCCGAACAACAGTGCACGAGGTTTACAACCCTCTTACAGGAGAGAAGATTATTGGCGCCGGAGAGGAGATTACAGAGGATATAGCGGCAACTATCCAGTCACTGCCTATTGAGTCTGTAGAGATCAGGTCCGTTCTCACCTGCGAGTCACAGAATGGTGTATGCGCAAAATGTTATGGACGTAACCTTGCAAGAAGCAAGATGGTAGAGAAGGGAGAGGTAGTTGGAGTTATTGCGGCTCAATCCATTGGTGAGCCTGGTACACAGCTTACACTCCGTACCTTCCACGTTGGAGGTACCGCTTCAAGTTCTGTTGTGGAGAATGAGATTAAGTCCAAATATGACGGCCGCCTTGAGTTTGAGGAGT
>SFUD01000189.1 GCA_004561775.1 bacterium
AGATAGATAGGGAGGTGCTTAAGGCTAGCCGCATATCGGGACTGGAGGATGACTACTCTTGGTCGCAGTTTACAGGGCAGATGCACGCCAAGGTGAATTTCTACGACAACTATATAAACCTCTTCAACATTACCTTTGCAAGCCCGCTCTCCGGGCACGGCACAATGTTTTATAACTATTTTATCATAGACAGCTCTAAGGTAGATGGCAGAAAACTCTACAAAATACGCTTCCACCCAAAGATGAAGTCTGCGGCAGTGCTGGATGGAGAGATTATGGTTGATGCAGAGACTATGGGTCTTAAGGAGGCCCACGCCAGCATGCCTAAGGGAGTTAATGTAAACTGGATAAGAGACCTGGTGCTGGATGCTGAGTATGAGCGCATTCCCCATAACGGAGATACGCTCTGGTTCCACAAGCAGCACAACATCTACGCAGACTTCTCAATCTCCACAAGCGACTCCACAAGGATTATGTCATTCCTTGGAAGAAGGCAGATAAACTATGGCAAGCCGGACTTTACAAGCGATTTCCCTGAGGAGGTAAAATCCTCCCGAAGCGAGGTAATATACAGCGCGGATATTATGAACAACGACCCTGCTTATTGGGAGGCGGCACGCCCTCACAAGTTGAGCCAAAGGGAACTTGGCATATATAATATGGTGGATTCCATAAAGCAGGCTCCTCTCTACAAAGACATCTACACCATTATAGAGACAATAACCACAGGCTACTTTGAGACCAAGTATATTGGCTTTGGCCCTTGCTTCAAGCTCTTCAGCTTCAACAATTTGGAGGGCGGAAGATTCCAGCTTGGAGTGCGCACCAACAAGAACTTCAGCAAAAAGGTGAGATTTATGGTATATGGAGCCTACGGCACCAAAGACCACGAGTGGAAGGGAGGCGGAACGGTTGAACTTATCTTCAACAAACAGCCTACCAGAATGCTCACGTTTGCATACAAGCGGGATGTGGTGCAGATTGGAGCGGCGGAGAACATCTTTGCAGAGGGCAACTTCTTTGGCTCTATCTTCTCCCGAGGCAGCAACCAGAAGCTGAACTACTACAACGAGGCCAACATCATCTATGACCACGAGTTTCTGGATGGAGTAGACGGTAAATTCTCGCTGAACGCAAAACGCATATCAGATTCCGAGTATGTGCCTATGATTAAACCGGACGGCACCCCAGTGAGCGCCTTCTACAGTCCAAGCGCAAAGATGGTGTGGCGTTTCTCCTGGGACGAGACCGTGCAGCGCGGCCATTTCCAGAAGAGGTATCTCTATAGCAGCTACCCTATTCTGACCCTCTCGCTAAGTTACTCTCCAAAGAATATTCTACGCTCGGACTACTCCTATTTCAGAGCCGAGGGAGGCATAAAGTATTCCTTCAACCTCTCTCCTCTTGGAGAGTCCACAGCCAACATCTCCTTTGGAAAGATCTTTGGAAAGGTGCCATTCCCTCTCCTTAAGGTGCACGAGGGCAACGGAACCTTCTTCTACAACAACCAGGCCTTCTCCTGTATGGACTACTACGAGTTTGCCTCAGACACCTGGGTGCAAATGCGCTACAGCCACAACTTTATGGGCTTCTTCCTTGGAAAGATACCTCTTCTTAAACGGCTTAAGCTTAGAGAGGTCTTCAGCCTTAATGTGGCATACGGCAGCCTAAGCCAAAAGAACAATGGAATTATGCTCTCAGAGCAGATGCCTTGGGAGAATCCTACCCCGGAGATGATGGAGTATTACGGCAAAATGGAGGCTCCTCTGCTCTTCCCTTATGGTATGAGTTCTCTTAAGACGCCATTTGTAGAGGTGGGTTTAGGAGTTACCAACATACTGAAGATATTGCGTGTAGACTGCTTCTGGAGGCTTACACACAGAACCAGAGCGGATGGCAGCAAGCCAACCAACTTTACCGTAAATGTAGGTTTTGATTTCCGCTTCTAAAGCCTCAACAGCTTTTAAAGCTTCTCTCCAAAGGCAAGGTCTCCGGCATCGCCAAGGCCCGGCACAATGTATGATTTGTTGGTGAGCTCCTCATCCACTGCACCCACCCACAGAGTAACCTTGCTGTGCGGAAGATTCTTGGAGAGCAGCGATAGGCTCTCCCTGCTAGCAATTGCAGCAACTATATGTGTATGCAGGGGCTCTCCGTTTGTACAGATTTTGTTATAGGCAAGTATAATAGACGAGCCTGTTGCAAGCATAGGATCTACCAGCACCACAGTCTTGCCCTCTATAGAGGGCATTGTGGCATACTCCATCTGAATCTTAAACTTATTGTCTTTCCCATACTTGCGATAGGCTGCAATAAAGGCATTCTGCGCACTGTCAAAGATATTCAGCACACCCTGGTGCAGCGGAAGTCCCGCTCTAAGAATGGATGCCACAACCACCTTATCTGCAGGAAGCTGGCATTTTGCAATACCCAGAGGTGTCTGCACATCCCGCTCCTCATATTTAAGCTGCTTGCTTATCTCGTAAGCAAAGAGTTCACCTATCCTCTCCAGATTTCTCCTGAACCTTAAACTATCCTTTTGAATCTGCTTATCTCTGAGTTCTGCAATAAAGCGGTTCATCACCGACTTCTGCTCACCAAAATTGTATATCTTCATATATTGTGCTATTAATCAGTTACAACTCCTTGCGCAGCCTGGCAATAGGGATATTAAGCTGGTCCCGATATTTTGCTACAGTACGCCTTGCCACATTGTAGCCCTTAGCGTG
>SFUD01000190.1 GCA_004561775.1 bacterium
GGAGCATAAAGAGATAATAAAATTGGCCATTTCCATTGCTCCCGAAAAAATTTTTCTTGTAGGAAAAGAATTTGAGAAGGCGGTAGCATCACTTGCCGGGGAGGGTTGTGGTAAATGTGCCGATATATCTCATTTTCAAAATGTTGAGGGTTGTCTTGAGGCTCTGGAAAAGGGCTCTTTAACCCCAGATTGCACCCTGCTTGTAAAGGGTTCTCACGGAATTCACCTGGAAAAAATCTTAAATTCTTCGCTTGTTTAAAAAGTTTGGCACAGCCTTTGCTTTTAGGTAAGACAAAGAGTTTTCATAGGTTAATTTTTAGGTTAAGAACTATAGGCTGCCCGGGAGGGTGGCCTTTAGTCCTTTTATAGGGTAAGGTCTCATTATATGGAGAGGTTTCTTTTGCAGGTAATCTTTTTTTGTTTACATTTGCGCTACTTTTCTCGAGAAGAAGAGGTGAGTTATTAATTTTTAAAACTTTACAGTATGGCTGTTAAAATCAGAATGTCTCGCCACGGTAAAAAGAACTACGCTTTTTATCATATTGTAGTGGCAGATTCCAGAGCTCCACGTGATGGACGCTTTATTGAACTTTTAGGTACTTACAACCCTAACACAAATCCTGCATCTATTACCATTAACAATGAGAGAGCATTGTACTGGTTGGGTTGCGGTGCGCAACCTACAGAGACTTGCCGCAGAATTCTTTCATACAAGGGTGTTCTTCTTATGAAGCATCTCCAGGGCGGTGTTGCTAAAGGTGCTCTTACACAGGAGCAGGCAGAGGCTAAATTCAACGCTTGGGTAGCTGCCAAAGAGGCTAAAGTAAATGGCAAGATTGGCAAACTCTCTACAGATGCTGCCGCTGCAAAGAAGGCTGCGCTTGAGGAGGAGAACAAAGTTAATGTTGCAAGAGCAGAGGCTATTGCCAAGAGAAAGGCCGAGGAGGCTGCCGCTAAGGCTGCCGCAGAGGCAGAGGCAAAGGCTGCTGCAGAGGCAGAGGCTGCTGCAAAAGCTGCTGCAGAGGCTGCTGAGGCTGCTGAGGCTCCGGCTGAGGAGGCTGCGCCTGCAGAGGCTTAATTGGGCAAAAGTTAATGATTTGGGGTTGCCACTTAAACTGGCAACCTTTTTTAATTTAAAGAGAAGAGCAGATGGGCATATTAAGACTCCCGGATGGGATGGTTGCTGTGGCACGCGTGGTAAAATCGTACGGAACTGCCGGAGAGGTTATTGTGAAGTTTGATTCCACCTATGCGGAATATATGTATGACCTTGCAGAACTTCCTCTCTTTATGGAGTTTGAAGGGGCAAAGGTGCCATTCTCTATAGAGTCCCTCTCGCCAAAGGGCAGAGATGGAGCAATAGTAAAGTTTAGCACAATCAATGACCTTCAGCACGCGGAGGAGTTGGCGCGTATGCCTCTTTTTGCAAGTGCAGAGAGCATTGCAGAGTTGCTTCCCGATATGGCAAGCATAGATGAGCAGAGTTCTCTGGAGGCGCTTGCAGGCTTCTCGCTCTTTGACGAGGAGGGTAATTTTGCAGGCAAGGTGGTAGAGTTTCTGGATTACCCCTCTAACCCTTGTCTGGAGGTTGACCGCCCTGGCGGAGAGAGAGTTGTTATTCCAATCCACACAGACCTTGTGCTGGGGTTTGATGCAAAGGCAAGGGAACTTACAATGGAGATTCCAAAGGGTCTCTTCTCCCTCTGAAGGGTTCAGGCCCGCCAGAAGATTCTCTTTCGGGAGAAGAGAGAGACAATCCACATAGAGACAAGTACAAGCAGAGCAGCCCTTGCAACACCTGCAAGGGGAGAGGCGGTTATGCCCTGCAGCCAGGTCATTATTCCTGTAAGCTTAAGAATCGGGAGTAACAGAATATAGTATGCCACGTAGCTCATAAGAGGATTGGTTCCGGCGCCCGCAAAGATTCTCTGCAGCGGATTGGCCTTTATCTGCGCCACAAAGTTTAGGGCTATTAGCAGCAGAGCGCTTATTCCAAAGGAGACAAAGCAGTAGGAGATGGTGCAAGGCACCTTCTTTATGCCATTATCCAACGGGTCCATAAGCAGTCCCCAGAGCAGAAAGAGTGCTGCAATGGCAAAGACTCCCTTGAATCTTGGCCAAAGTCGCGCTGTTCCAATGCCCATAAGAGGCAGAAGTGCGCAGTTTATCAGCAGGTTAAGGCTTATAAGGCTCTCCCTGGAGAGTGCCGCATTAAAGTTCGGGCGGTAAATTTTGTAGAGAAAATAGAGCGTCCAGGTGCAGAAGAGCAGAATAATGAGGCTAAGCGCTCCCTCAAGGAGAACTCTTAAGGCGCCCTTGCCTCCCTTAGTTTGTGCGGCAGTTTCTGCAGGCGCTTGAACAGGCGCTTGAACGGGCGCTTGAACGGGCACTTCTGCATGTGCTTCTGCAGGCGCTTTGTTGCCGCTCAGCAGGTCTCCCACGTAGGTTGCAGGCAGCAGCAGGAGCAGAAAATAGAACTCCTCCATATTGAACCACCATCTAATATTGGGGTTGGCATAGGTTTTTGCCGGCAGCTCCAGATATTGTGTTACAAGGGTAAAGAGCAGAAGCAGCGCAAAGATTAGCGCGCGCAGATTAAGCCTCTCCCTTGTAAGGTACCATATTGCGCCTCCAAAGAGGTAGAGGAAGGCCAGCAGAAAGATAATTATGCTTCTGCGGCCAAGAGATATGTTAAAGCCGTAGAGCCTCTCTCCAATGAATATTAGCA
>SFUD01000191.1 GCA_004561775.1 bacterium
GGCGCCATTTGTAGAGCTGGAGTGGGGCGAGCAGGCATACAGCCTTATGAAGAGGATAAAGAGCCTCTTCGACAGCAAGAACATACTTAATCCGGGTGTTATTCTGAATAGTGACAAAAATGCCCACATTGCCAACCTTAAGCCTTGTCCCGATACAAAAGAGATAGTAAACAAATGTATGGAGTGCGGCTTCTGCGAGAGAACCTGCGTTGCGGAGGGGCTTACACTCTCTCCAAGACAGCGTGTTGCCTCCTTTAGGGAGATGCAGCGACTGCTTAAGAGCGGAGAGGCTCCACATATTGCCGCAGAGATGCAGCAGCGCTATGCCTATTGGGGAGAGACTACCTGCGCCACAGACAGTCTCTGTGCTATGATTTGCCCTGTAAAGGTAGATACGGGAAAACTTATTAAAGAGCTCCGACACGAGGGGCACTCGCCAAGGGCGGAGAGGATTGCCACTAAACTTGCAACCAATATGGATAGGGTTACAGGCGGAATGAGAGGCTCTTTGGGCACACTCTATGTATTAAGAAATATATTTGGCAAGAGGGTCTTTGGGGCTATGGCCTCTGCGGCGCGCTGGGCCTCCTTCAAGAGCATTCCAAGATGGACAGAGCATTTCCCTAAGAATGCGCACAAGATTAAGGAGAGCGCTTGTACGGAGAGCGCTTGGAAAGAGAGCGCTGCAGGAGAGAAGATTGTGGTCTATTTCCCATCCTGCATTACCAGAAGTATGGGTGTCTCCAAGAACTACTCTGATGAGCTGGAGATAACCCGCCTTACAGAGGTGCTGCTTAAGAGGGCAGGTTACACAATACGCTATCCGGAGAATCTGAACAAACTCTGCTGCGGAATGGCCTTCTCCAGCAAGGGTTATGTGGAGGCAGGCAAGAGAGCCTCGGACGAGTTGCAGGCAGCGCTTATGAAGGCTTCGGAGAATGGCAAATATCCGATTCTTTGCGATATGAGCCCTTGCCTCTATACAATGCACACAAATATGGACTACATTCCTAAGCTTTACGAGCCTGCGGAGTTTATTAAGAAGTATCTGCTTGATAACCTCACCATTACTCCTGTAGATGAGAAGGTTGCCGTCTATGCCGTCTGCTCTGCAAAGAAATTGGGTGTAGATAAGGACCTTGTGGAGATTGCCAAAAAATGCGCAAAGGAGGTTGTCTTTATTGAGAGCAACTGCTGCGGCTTTGCCGGCGACAGAGGTTTTACACACCCGGAGCTGAACGACCACGGCACCAGACATCACAGAGAGCAGACAGAGGGCTGCACCAGCGGATATGCAACAAGCCGCACCTGCGAGATTGGACTCTCAAAGGCCAATGGAATAGACTTCAAATCTATTCTTTACCTTGTGGAGAGAGCTTCCCGCGTGTAAGTGCTCTTACAACTCCCATAATAAGGAGCAGCCAGAAGAGGAAGAGGGCAACCCTGCCTATCACATCTCCGTTGGTTACAAAGAAGGTGAGCCTCTCCTCCAGAGGCAGAGACCCGTTAAGGTATTGCGGCTTCCACCACTCGGAGGCCGCAACTATTCTGCCTCTCTTGTCTATAAAGGCGGAGATGCCTGTATTTGCGCACCTTGCAATGGCGCGTCTTGTCTCTATGGCGCGCAGCGATGCATAGTGCAGATGCTGGCGATGGCCTGGGGTGTTGCCCCACCAGCCGTCGTTGGTTATGATGGACATTACATTTGCGCCCTTGAGTATATACTCTCTGTAGAAATCGCCGTAAACAGACTCATAGCATATTGCCGTTCCTATCTTAACTCCATTGGAGGTTGAGAAGATGCTCCGCTCTTTTTGTGTTGTAAAACTGCCCACAGAGCCCCCCAAATCTATGGCAAACTTCTCCAGTGGCTTGAAAATGCCTACAAATGGAGTGCTCTCCGCCATTATCACCAACTTGGATTTGTGGTAGTACTCTATGGCCCCCTCCCTGTAGATCATTGCTGCAGTGTTGTGCGTATTTCTCTTTGCTGCTGTTTCATCTATGGAATAGGTTACACCTCCCACAATGTAGTCCACTCCCCTATTTGTTGCAAAATCATATATCCTGCGGAAGGAGCTGTTCTCCAGCGGCGCATACTCCAGCAGAAGGGAATTGCGGCTGCCATCGGGAGAGAGAAATGTCTCCGGAGAGAGAACAATGGTTGAAGAGTCTCCCAAGGTTGGCATATTATCCAGCGCCTCTGCAGAGAGCTGCAGCAGTTGGGTTGTCTGCGCGCTCTGGCTCATTCCCCCAAACTTGTCTGAGTATGGGTCTATATTTGGCTGAATTATGGCAAATGCGGCTCTTGGTCCGGACTCCCCTTCCTGCTCTATCTCTCTCTTTAGGGAGGCATCTATAAGGAGTGAGGCCACTATTGGCAAGAGTATTACAAGCGCTGCAGAGAGGGTAGAAAGCGCAATTCTCTCTCCGTTGCACTTCATCTTTATGATGCGGAAGAGAAGGGCATTTGCCAGAAGCACCCAGAGCGAGCCGCCCAATACTCCGGTATATTCATACCATTGTATAATGGAGAGCGATGTGGCAAAGGAGTTGCCCAGAACAAGCCAAGGCCAAGAGACGTGCCAGTTGAAGTAACAATGCTCCCAGGCCAGCCAGGTTATTATAAGAAAGAGATATGGCAGAAAGCCTCCGGTAAGCCTGCGCATCCTTCTGAAGAGCCCAAAGACCAGACTCATCTGAAGGGCATTGATTGTAAAGGCAGCA
>SFUD01000192.1 GCA_004561775.1 bacterium
GGGCTGCCATTCAGCATCTCTGCAGGTGTTGGCTTTATTGCCCTCTTTGGAGTTGCAGTGCTTAATGGAATACTTATGATAAATCATTTCAACTCATTAAGGGAGAGTGGCAGATACAGGCTCTCTACCGGCAGAGTAATAAGAGAGGGAGCTCCTCATCTCCTAAGACCTGTTCTGCTTACCGGACTTGTTGCATCGCTTGGATTTGTGCCTATGGCCATTGCAAAATCTGCGGGCGCAGAGGTGCAAAGACCTCTTGCAACCGTTGTAATTGGCGGCCTTATAGTCTCTACGCTCCTTACCCTCATAATTGTTCCTGTTTTTTATAAGATGGTTGCAGTTGTTACATATAAAATAAAGGATATGAAACTTCAGTTATTAGGGAAGAGTAATCTCCTCCCGATTTTGCTTCTTATCCTTATGCTCTTTTCCACCCCTGCTGCAAATGCTCAAACAGATAGTGCAACGCAGGCTTGCTCCGGCACCCAGGTTGAGCGCGGCACGGTGACTGATTCTGCAGAGATTACTCTTGCAGAGGCTGTCGCTATGGCTCTGCAGCGGAGTCCAAGGGTAAAGGTGGCAGATGCTTCCATCGGGAAGAGCAAGGCTATGAGAGGCGGTATAGTAGATTGGGGGAGCACCTCTGTAAGCTACTCGTGGGGGCAGCTGAATGGTTTGGAAAAGGGTGATAATGAGCTTGTTATTGAGCAGTCTATTGGTTCTGTGATTACACCGTTTTATAAGAATGCGCTGGTTAAGAGTGCCGTGAGGGGGAGCGAGCTTTATAGAAGGCTGGTTGAGAAGGAGGTTGTGGCGGAGGTTAAGAGGGCGTGGGCGTACTATGGTTATGCCAAATCTCTGCATCTGCTTTATAAGAATCAGGATTCTCTTGCTGTTGAGTTGGAGCGCATTGCGCAACTGCGGTACGATCAGGGCGATATAGACCTTTTGGAGAAGAGTTCCATCTCTGCTATGGCCGCACAGTTGCGGGCAAGGTGCATAGAGAGCGGTCAGTTGCTTAATCTTGCCGCCAAGCGCTTCAGGTGGAGCTGTTTTGCCCAAGATGCGGTTCTCCCTGCAGTAGGGGCAGAGGTTCTCTTTGATGCTGGCAATCTAGCGGAGGCCAATCTCTCACAGCTTCATCTGGATTTGTATGGCAACAATGTGGAGCAGAAGAGACATCTGTTGAGCATAGAGCGCAGCAAGTTTTTTCCCGAACTCTCCTTTGGCTATGTACGTCAGCGTATGGATCCTCATAAAGGGCTTAATGCCTGGATGGTTGGAGTCTCTATCCCAATTCTCTTTGCTCCTCAGCACAGCCGCAACAGAGAGGCTAAATATGAACTTGCTATGGCTCGTTGGGAGGAGCAGGAGAATAGGATGAATCTCTCCAACAAAGTGGAGTCGCTTAGAATTAATCTTATGCAGCAGAAGCAGATGCTGGATTATTACAAAGGCTACGCCCTCCCGGAGGCAGAGAATCTTAAAGAGAGTGCTCTCCTGAGGCTTGTGGAGGGAGATGTGGATATGGTAGAGGCCTCTGTTAGTCTGGATCGCGCAAGGGAGATAGTATCTGCTTATCTTCAAGCGATTTATGATTATAATGTTACAATTTTGGAACTTGAGTTATACACAGAATAGATTCTTTTATTATGAATAGAGTACTCTTTTTTGCATTTATTCTTTTTGTTGCCTCCTGCAGTGGCAATTCAACTGCCTCCAATGGTGACACAACTATCTCCGGCGACGGCACAACTCTAGCTGCCAGCAGCACTACAGCACCCGCCAACGGCAATACAACTGAAATAATAGTTGACCGTGCAGCCTCTACGGAAGCAGATGCAATTAGCGGTGCCACAAATGTTGCCAATGCCCCATCTTTTAATGGTCTCTTTGTGCTTCCTCCGCAGGGAAATGCCACTATTGCGCTCTCTATGGGTGGAATTGTGCAGAGCACATCTCTGCTGGAGGGCAAATATGTTAAAAAGGGTGAGGTTGTTGCTCTTTTGGATAATCCGGATTTTATTGATTTGCAGCAGAATGCTCTTGATGCAATGCGTCAGCTGGATTATCTTGAGAAAGAGTATAAGAGGCAGAGTGTACTGGTGGAGAAGGAGGCGGCTTCACAGAAGAGATTCCAGCAAGTCTCCTCAGAGTATTATGCAGGCAGGCACAAATTTGAGGCGCTCTCTGCAAAGCTAAGGCTTCTTGGAGTGGATATGAAGAGCCTAGTGGAGAGTGGTCGGATAATGGAGCGTATGGAGGTGAGGTCTCCTATTAGCGGTTATGTTACCAATGCGTCTGTCAATATTGGAAAATATATTGCACCGGGTGAGCCAATCTGCAGTATCATAGACAAAAGCAATATGATGCTTAAACTAACAGCCTACGAGAAGGATCTTGACAAGCTCTCTGTTGGTGACAACCTGGATTTTACTGTTAATGGAGTCTATGGCCAAACCTTCAAGGCCAAGGTTATCTCAATAGACCAAAGTGTGGAGTTGGAGAACAGGTCTATTAATGTTTATGCAAAGGTTCTCAGCAGTAATCCGCTCTTCCGCCCGGGTATGTATGTAAGCTGCAAAAAGAGCACTCTATAAACCGCTCTATTTTACTATAAACCAATGTATTTCCTTGCCTCGGGCAGGGCTTCGCGCAGAGCCTCTATTCTCTTTGAGTCGCAGGGATGAGTGCTGAAGAAGTCGTTTTGGGAGGAG
>SFUD01000193.1 GCA_004561775.1 bacterium
CCGAGCACAAAATCGGCATTTTTGTGCGCTTTTGCTGGAAACCAGACCATCGGCAACGGGAGCCAGGCGGTTGGCAACGGGAACCAGACCATCGGCAACTGGAACCAGGCGGTTGGCAACGGGTGAATGGCTCATTAGTGCCTAGATAGTGATTATCATTGTATGTTTTTCAGACGTTGTGTGCGAGTCCAATGGTGGAACAAATGCAGGGATTCAAAAATGAAGGGCGACCATCCGGAAGTGAGGTGGTCGCCCTTGTGTAAATTTTCTGATTCCCGTGCGAGAGCTCTCGCGGTGGGGGCGTGCTATTTGGTTACGCGCTCAAGCCACTTGACCATTCCGAGCATGATGCCCATTGAGATGAGGCATACTGCAAGGAAGACGCACCAGCATATCCAGATTGGCCATGCGTTGTACATTACCGGACCTATCCAGATGAGGAGGTTTCCAAGAGCTGTTGCTCCCAGCCAGAGGCCCTGGCAGAGTCCCTGAAGGTTCTTCGGAGCTACCTTGGAGACGAATGAGAGGCCCAGTGGTGAGATGAAGAGCTCTGCTACTGTGAGGAAGAAGTAGAGTACGATGAGTACCCAAGCTCCTGCAAAGAGAGGCTCTTTGATTGCGTCTGAGAGGCCGACAAAGATCTTTCCTGACGGATAGTCCATATAGAGTGAGTAGACCATTAGGAAGAGGTATGCCAGACCTGCTATAGCCATACCTATTGCAATTTTTCTTGGTGTTGAGATTCCGCGACCCCTCTTGGCCAGTGCGCCAAAGATTATCATTATGATTGGGGTGAGCACAATTACAAAGTAAGGGTTTACAGACTGCCAGATCTCCGGCGCTATGGATGTTGTGTTTACAAAGTCTCTTGCAAAGAGTGAGAGTGACTGTCCGTTCTGGTGGAATGAGAACCAGAAGAAGACTGCTATTCCCAATACTGCAAAGAGGGCGTAGAGTCTCTGTTTAATCTCTTTTGCCATCATTGCCTTCTCCTCTGCGGTGTAGCCTACTACCTCTTTTGCCGCTTTCTTGCCCGGGGTTGGGAACTTCTTCTTGTAGATTGCAAAGATTACAAGAGAGATGGCCATTGCCGCTACAGATGCTAAGAATGAGTAGTGGATTCCGGTATTGAAGATATCCAGGTAATCAACAGAGAATGCGCCAAGGTTCTCCGGAATGTTGCCGCCGGTTACTTTGCCTACAAGCTCTGTCATATTGCTCATATGCTCCGGGTCCATATTGCCGGAGGTGTTGATGTACTCGTGGCAGAGAGCCGGCAGGTTTGCATTGTATGCAAAGTTGTGTACCTTAAGCCACCACTCTCTGAGCATAGGAGCTACAAACGGAGCAATAAGTCCTCCAATGTTTATGAAGACATAGAAGAGCTGGAAACCGGTGTCGCGTTTGCTCTGAGCAATGGCAAGAGCCTCGGGACCCTTCTTTGCCTCCTCTTTCTCCATATTGTCGTAGAGCTGTCCTACAATTGCCTGAAGGTTGCCCTTGAAGAGACCGTTACCGAAGGCTATGAGGAAGAGTGCCAGGCAGGTTAGAGGGAGCAGCCAGCTGATATTCTCCGCTGTGGAGAGTATCGGGAAGGAGAGCACAAGGTAACCGAGGGCCATTATTGAGAGACCGCTCATAATTGTGCCTTTGTAGTTCTGTGTGCGGTCTGCAATTGTTCCTCCCACAAGGCTGAGAATGTAGATGCCTGTGTAGAATACGGAGTAGATTACACCGCTCTTCTCCTCGCTGAGGCCGAATTTTGAACAGAGGAAGAGCAGCAGTACGGCGTTCATAATGTAGTATCCGAAACGCTCTCCCATATTGCTCAACGCTGCTGCAATGAGTCCTTTAGGATGTCCCTTGAGGTTTGCAGGGGATAGCATGTACAATAGTGCTGCAAGAAGCAGAATAACAGCTATCGTAATAAAAGTTGCCATAAAATTGTTAATTTTTTGAAGGTTAATTATTGTTTATTTGTTATTATTCTAAAGATATGCATAATCTGCATTTCACAAAGATATAAAAATTCTTATAAAGAATATTTAAAAAGGCTATATTTGCAATGGCTATATTTGCAATGAGGGATTGAGTAATTACGAGTAGAAATGAAGGAGAGCGAAGAGATAATTGAAAGTTTTACAAATCAGGAGTATAAAGAGGGCTTTGTCTCCAATATAGAGCAGGAGTATATTCCCAAGGGTCTGACGGAGGAGACCATAAGGCTCATCTCCGGCAAGAAGGGTGAGCCAGAGTGGATGCTGGAGTTCCGGCTCAAGGCCTTTGCAAGGTGGAAGGAGATGAAGATGCCAAGGTGGGCCCATCTGCAGATTCCGGAGATAGATTTTCAGGATATAATATATTATGCGGCTCCCAAACCAAAGAGCACCAAGAGGGAGATAGACCCGGAGCTGGAGGCAACCTTTGACAAACTGGGCATTCCGTTGCACGAGCGCAATGTGCTTGCCGGAGTGGCTGTGGATGCTGTCTTTGACTCTGTCTCAGTAAAGACCACCTTTAGAGAGACCCTTGCAGAGAAGGGCGTAATCTTCTGCTCAATATCTGAGGCTATTAAAGAGTATCCCGATTTGGTAAGGAAATATCTTGCCAGCGTGGTGCCAATTGGGGACAATTTCTTCTCTGCGCTAAATTCGGCTGTCTTCAGCGACGGCTCTTTCTGCTATATTCCAAAGGG
>SFUD01000194.1 GCA_004561775.1 bacterium
TATATGGCGGCAATGCTATCTGAAACAGAAAGCCCCCATTAAATCCATTATTGTTAATTAGATATGCATTCTCCAGTTTGTTTATGTAAAACCCAATGGATGCATATCTCAGGTGTCTTATCATCTCTAACCTAAGTCCATACTCCTTAAGCAGAAAACGCTGGCCTCTTACTGAGAAGGTTGTGTTATATCTCTTCCAATAGTACCCGGCCTCTATCTCTCCTGTAACACGCCATTTGGAGCCGTAGTAGAATTTCCATTGGTCGAAATAGCTTGAGGTTGTATAACCTACCCTTCCTCCAACATAAAATCTGTTGCCATAGAACCAGTGCCTCAGCCTGAAGTCCACGCCCAAACGGTCGTTATTGAACTTTCCCGCAACTATCTGGCCAAAAATCCTGTACGGCAGCCTGAAGCTCTGCGTAAGCGAGAGGTAACCGGGCCTTACCTGTCCATAAATCCTGTTATACACCTCATCCCTATAGAGAGGTATGATAATCTGTGCTGTAAACTTCATACCCTTCCAAAGAGAGACCTCCAGCGTTGGATTCAGGTTGGCTACAATATCATAATTTCTTTCCAGTCTGTAGTTCTGGAAGATAAGTTCTGGATAGACTACAATATCTGCTTTAAAGAGTGAGCTGTTCTCTCTTGTTGCCCCCTTTGCCATCTTCCACTCGGTACCCAAATCATACCCGGCGCTCCAAAGAGCTCTGCCCATCTGAGCAGCCTCCTTCAGCACCGGCCTCTCCAGCGCAATCTGCGGCACATTATTCTCCAGCACCACCAACTTGCACCTCTTGTTGCCCAACTCCTCAAATGAAGAGAGTATATCCAGCGCCTTGCCAACCCCAACTTCCTGCGACTTATACGCAGAATTCTGAATTGTATAGAGCGCAACCGTATCATTCTCGTAGAGTGAGACATTCTCAAAACCGGCCTGTACAAGGGCTGCAACCACCCTATCCTGCTGCGCATAGAGTCTCCCTGAGCCAATAAAACCGCTCAGAAAAACCACAGCAAAGAGTGCTATCACCGATTTTTGAATAAATCCCATCAACTAACTAATATTTAACAATATACGGAAATTCCCCTTATATTTCAAATCGCAAAGATAATTCAAATTTCTTTAATCCAAACTTATTTTACTGTTTTTTTAGTAATTATCTCAACTATAAGCACAACTACACAACCAATAAAAAAGAATAAGAGAGAATACCCATATTGGGAAGGAATACTATAAATCTCTTCATACACAAATGGCATAATAGGAATCTCCGTGCCATCTGAGAGAGCCTCCTTCCAGGGCCAGACCTTCACAAGAGAGCCCAACATAAAGCCGGAGAGGAGAGAGAGTGTGGTTGCATAATATTGCTTAAGGAGCCAGCTCAGCAGTTGTGAAAAAGAGAGCAGACCTACAATCGCACCCGCGGCAAAAAGCATCAGCACAGGCACATTCATTGTTGTAACAGCCTGCATTATAAACTCATACTTGCCAAGGAGAAGCAATATAAAGCTTCCCGATATGCCGGGCAGAATCATTGCGCAGATTGCTATTGCTCCGGAGAGAAATATGAACCACCAGGCATCGGGAGTCTCTGCGGGAGAGAGAAGAGAGATAGCTGCAGCTGCGGCAATTCCTGCTACCATTGCCAGCAGGTGCTGGATGCGCAACTTGCCCACCCCCTTTAGCACAAAGAAGGAGGAGGCCAGAATAAGGCCAAAAAAGAGGCTCCAGACCTGAACAGGATGCGTCTCAAGCAGCCAGGTCATAAGCTTTGCAATAGAGAGCACACTAAGCAATATGCCTCCGAAGAGCAAAGCAAGGAATGTGCCGTCTATGCTCCTCCAGAAGAGACGCAACCTGCCCCTTAGCAGCAGCGGAAGCGCCGGCAGCACAGAGTGAATTGCATCTATAAGCCTTTGATATATGCCCATAAGGAGGGCTATGGTGCCGCCGCTTACTCCGGGAACAACATCTGCCGCTCCCATACAGGCACCCTTAATAACAACAACAGGATACTTTAACCAGTTATCTGCGCCTCTATTTTTCATTATCTTCGTCCGAATTAATTACACTCATATTATGGAGAGCCTGCGCCACAAAATCCAGCTGCGAGAGGGGCGTGCCGTCTGCAGATCTAATAATCATTTTGTAAAGGTCTCTCTGCTCCTTCATACCTATAGTAAATAAAGTATTGGCTTTGCAGGCAATATAATCAAAGAGGAAGAGTCCCTGCATATTTGGAATGATATAGGGCGAAATATCCTCTTGCATAAGTTCTGCAAATGCCTTCCCCTTGGGAATGCCCAACCAATTGTACTCTCTCTTCTCCACAACAACATAGCGGCTCTCTTCGCGCAAAGGCAAAAGACCTAACTTTTTAAGCAAACCTCTCTTCTTCTCCAACAGAAGAATCTTAAATTTTATTCCCGATTCTTCCAGCAGTTCTACAACTTGAGGCAGCTGTTGAGCACTCTGCTGAGAGGTTACATAGTAAACCACACAGGCAATCCCCACTTTTTTTAGAGGAACAAACCTTACTTCTCTTTTGTTTATTCCCTGAGCAATTATCCGCTCCCTTTTATACCGTTTTAAAAGAAACAACATAGTAATAAATTATGTCGCAAAAATATAAAAAAACTATATTTGCACAATTAAACGCACAGA
>SFUD01000195.1 GCA_004561775.1 bacterium
TGTTGCCATTTGCATCCTTCTTGGCACTGCTCTTTATAATACAGCTCTCATCTCCCATCGGGGAACGGGTCTCCGACAAGTATGTGTAAACCTTTCCCTCCTGAGGAAAGTAGTAATTTTTTATTTGTGCATTTAAAGATAGGGAGAATATTACTCCCATAATAAGAATCAATAGACGTTTCATATCTCTATAAAGTTAATTGTTACTGTTTCAAAAACCCATTGCATCTCTTCCAAAAGGAATGAAAATATGTGCAAATGTAATATTTTTGTGATTTCATTCCTCGCTATGGGGTAAAATTAAGTATTTTTGCACAAATTGTTTATAAATGGAAAATAATCTCTTTACACCCTATAAACTTGGCCCCATTACGTTAAGAAACAGAACGGTACGCTCTGCTGCCTTTGAGAATATGGCAGAGAATCACACGGTCTCAGAGATGCTCTACAACTATCACACCTCTGTTGCGCGTGGAGGAGTGGGAATGACCACCGTTGCATACGCCTCCATATCGCAGAGCGGACTCTCATTTGAGAATCAGCTCTGGCTGCGCAAAGAGATAGTGCCGGATTTGAAGAGGCTCACCGATGCCATTCACAAAGAGGGCGCGGCCGCATCTGTACAGCTTGGCCACTGTGGCAATATGAGCCACCCTAGGCTTACCAAATGCATTCCCCTCTCCGCATCAAATGGCATAAACATCTATTCGCCAACTCTCCACAGGAGAATTAATGAGCGGGAGATGATTGCTATTGCAAAGGATTTCGGGAAGGCTGTTAAGATTGCAATGGAGGGAGGCTTTGATTGCGTGGAGGTTCATTCGGGACACGGATATCTTATAAGCCAGTTCCTAAGCCCCTACACAAACCGCAGAAGAGATGAGTACGGCGGCTCTTTGCAGAACAGGATGAAGTTTATGAAGATGTGTATGAATGAGGTTCTGGAGGCTGCGGCTGGCAAGATTGCGGTTGTCTCAAAGATAAATATGAGAGACGGCTTTAAAGGGGGCAATGATATAGAGGCTAATATAGAGATTGCCAAGGAGTTGCAAGCTATGAACCTGGATGCTCTTGTGCTTAGCGGAGGTTTTGTGAGCCGCGCGCCAATGTATGTTATGAAGGGTTCTATGCCAATAAAGAGCCTCACCCACTATATGCACCCGTGGTGGCTCAGGTGGGGAGTCAAGAGCTGCGGATGGTTTATGATGCCATCAGAGCCATTCAAGGAACTCTTCTTCCTGGAGGATGCTCTCAAGTTCCGTCAGGCGCTGCAGATGCCTCTTGTATATGTAGGCGGCATTGTGCGCAAAGAGAATGCGGAGAGGGCTTTGGAGAGCGGTTTCCAGCTGGTGCAGATGGGCAGGGCGCTCCTTCGTGACCCCGATTTTGTAAATAAGATGAAGAGCGGTGTGGAGAGCTGCGGATGCGGCCACTCCAACTATTGCATAGGCAGAATGTACTCCAAAGAGATGGCGTGCCATCACAACCTTAAGGAGCCGCTGCCTGCAAAACTTATTAAGGAGATAGAGCAGTTGGAGAGCAGATAGCTTTGCAGGGGGCTCTTTGCTGCAGAAATAAATATTATCTGATATGTCAATAAAGAATGTTGCATTAATAACCGGAGCAAGTTCCGGAATGGGAATACACTACGCAGAACAACTCTATGCCTTGGGCTACAATGTGCTGCTGGTGAGCAACCAGGAGAGTGCGCTTAAAGAGGTGGCGGCGCAGATAGTTGAGAAGCATCCCGATGCTGCCTCAAAGGGTCTCATTGCAGATACTCTCTATATGGATTTGGCGGAGAGAGATGCCGCCGCACGATGCCTGGAGTATTGCAATGGCAAAGATTATGAGGTGGAGATACTTATAAACAATGCAGGAGTCTACTTCTTCAAAGATCTTCTGGATTGCAGCCAGAAGCAGGTGGACCTTATCCTAAACCTGCACATCTATACCCTAACCGCACTCTGCCGGCTCTTTGGTGAGCAGATGCGCCGGCGCAGGCACGGCTATATACTTAATGTCTCCTCAATCTCTACAAACACCCCCTTTGCTGCCATAAGTCTCTACTCTGCAACAAAGGCATATATCCGCAATATTACAAAGGCATTGCGTCTGGAGATGTATGAATATGGTGTAAGAGTTATGGTTGTAACCCCCGGAGCGGTTGCTACAGACCTCTACAACCTAGACAAAAAGTTGCAGAACCTGGGAGTGCATCTGGGCTTTATCATAAGGCCTAAAACCTTGGTTAAAAGAACCTTGCGCCATCTGCTTCACAGGCGTTGCAGAGAGTATATTCCAGGCTTTGCAAGCCTCTTCTATAAACCTGTTTACAATGCCTTCCCGCTTGAATTCAAACTCTGGGTGAGAAAGAAGACAGCGGATATGCGCAACAAATAAGAGTATGGGAGAGCAGAAGAGATATGCCATTGTAAGCGGCGCAACCGGCGGAATGGGGAGATATATCTGCAAGTCTCTGCTGGAGAGAGGACTGACTCTCTACCTTCCTTGCAGAAGCAGAGAGAAGGAGGAGGAGTTGAGGCATTTTCTGGAGAGAGAGAGCCCTCTCTACAAAAGAGATCTTGTGGTATGTGTACAGGCAGACTTTGAGTCCTTTGCCTCCGTGCTGGCCCTCTGCGAGAGGGTTATGGAGGAGTGTGGAGAGAT
>SFUD01000196.1 GCA_004561775.1 bacterium
GTGGATATCCCTACAATTGCTCCACTGTTGGATAAGTACATTGGTTCTCTCCCTGTAGATAACAATAATGCCCTCAAGGCTGTCAACGACAGGTCCGGCTTTAATATGCACTCTGTTGAGAATATCTTTGAGGTTCCTATGGCAACTCCAAAGGTCTCTATCTTCCAGTCATTTACAGGTTCTAAGCTCAAATACAATCTGGAGAACCAGATTCTTATGACCGCGTTCAACAACATTCTGGACATTGTTTACACAAAGAGCATCCGCGAGGATGAGGGCGGAACATACGGTGTAGGAACTCAGGGTATCATTGCCAATGCGCCAAGCGACCAGTTTGTCTCTCTCATTGCATTTGACACAGACGCGGAGAGATATGAGAAACTTCTTGGCATTGCAATGAAGGGTATGCAGGATTTGGCAGAGAATGGTCCTTCCGATGAGACCTTCAACAAGGTTAAAGAGAACCTCATTAAGGCTCATCCTGAGAAGCTTATAAGAAACTCATACTGGAAGAGCATTATGAGCGAATACTTTGGCTCCGGCATAGATATGAGCACAGATTACATTGAGACCGTAAACAAATCTCTCACCAAGGAGAACATCCGCAAGATTGCAAAGACCATTACCTCCAGCCACAAGCAGCTGGTAATTATGAAACCTGCCGAAGCAAAGGCGGAGTAGAGAGCAACGCATAGAGCTTTGCAGACTCAATATTTTAACCCTTCCCGGAGAACCTGGGGAGGGTTTTTGCTATATTTGCACTATGAAACTCATTTACCCCGCCACAGTGCCACCGCTCTTCTCTGCCACAGAGGGTGCAAGTGCATCCAACGCAGGCAATATCTTTGCCACCAACTCCTCTTGCGCCAAGGCCTCCACGGAGGCAGAGATTGAGGCGCACGAGCAACTGCCCTTAGTTGAGCCATCGGGAAGAGTAATAGGAATGGCAAGCCGCAAAGATTGCCATAACGCGCAATTTAAACTGCTGCACCCTGTTGTGCATCTGCATCTGCTTGATGGCAAAGGGGGGCTTTATCTGCAGAAGCGCGCATTGAGCAAATTGCTGCTGCCTGGCTACTGGGACACTGCTGTGGGCGGGCACATCTCTTATGGCGAGAGCATAGAGGAGGCACTGCATAGGGAGACCAGGGAAGAGATTGGCATAGAGCACTTTAAGAGCACCTATCTGCTCTCATATCTATGGGAATCGCCAAAAGAGCGAGAGCTCGTAAATGTATTTGCCGCTGTTGGCACTTTTAATCCCACGCCAAATCTGGAGGAGGTCTCTGAGGGAAAATTCTGGAGTTTTGAGGAGATAGAGCGTATTATTGCCTCTACTCCCGATGCCGCCGGCTCTTCCTCATCTGCTGCCTTTACCCCAAACTTTATTGCGGAATACAAAAGAATAGGCAATCAGTTGAAATGCTTGAGTACCTCCAACTCATGCTGCGAATAGAAGAGTCTCTCCAGCATAGGCCTCAATTCCTCTTTAAAGATAAATAGCAGAACAAGAGCAACAACTACAAGAATAAGCACAACTGCCGCCACAACTGCCCATACTCTATAATGACTGCCCCTGCTCTCCTCCTTAGAAGGTGCGGGTTCTGCTTCTGCAGGTTGTGCTGCGGGTGCTGCTTCTACAGGTTGTGCTGCGGGTGCTGGTTCTGGTTCTGGCGCTGCTGCAAGCTCCGCAGCAGGTACTGGCTCTTCGACAGGTGCTGGCTCTGTGGGTGCAGCGGGCTCTGCGGATGCTGCCTCTGCGGCAGGTGCGGGCTCTGCGGGTGCTACCGGTGCTGCGGGTGCTGCCGGTGCTGCTGCGGCGTTGCCTGTAAAGACAAATTGATTATCCCGCAGTTCCATCTCGATAGGTTCAAAAGAGTAGAGATTGCACTCTTCCAGCAGCCCTTTGCTTGGGGTAAAGAGAATCTCCCCGGTTGCGCCGGAAGAGAAAGAGCCAAAGTCCGGGATTGCCAAAAGCGGACTCTCTGTTGCACCAACGGCAGTGCTATCTCCTGTATTGCAAGCAATTGGAAGGTCTTCTACAGACGGTGCCCCCTTGCCAGATTGTACCTCTTCGCCAGATTGCAGCTCCTCGCCAGATTGCGCCTCCTCACAGGATTGCGTCTCCTCGCCAATGGCGGAAAGTAACCCTTTATAGATAGCCGATGCGGAGCAATCTGAAGAGATAGCGGTAGGATTTAAAGAGAAACTCACATCTTTACGGGGTGGAAGTATTCTCTTGCCATCTGCAGATACAGAGGAGGGCACATCCACCACAACAATCTCCCCAATTCCTGACAATGTGATTATTCCATTGTTTAAAAGTTGAGTCTTCAAAAGGTTGGCGAGAGTGATTGTGTCCATAAATCCTACATTTGGTTATACTACAAAGATATATTTTTTTACTTTTTAATGGAAAAATTTGTGCATATTAAAAAAAAAGCCTACTTTTGTATCCGCTAAACGAAAAGGATAGCAAATAAACCTTCCTCAATAGCTCAGTTGGTTAGAGCATCTGACTGTTAATCAGAGGGTCGTAGGTTCAAGTCCTACTTGAGGAGCAACAAAGAGAAGATGACTGACACTTGTCAGTCATCTTTTTTTATTTTGGCAGCAGGCCTCAGCACGTTATAAATCCACTCCCCTGCTTTGCAATGGCCTGCCCTGGG
>SFUD01000197.1 GCA_004561775.1 bacterium
CTCAACCCTGCCAACGGCAAGTTGCAGTGGAGCTGGAGCAACAAGGGCAGCCGTATGCTCTCTCCTGCCGCCGTATGGCCTGTAAAGGCAAATAACAAGGTCTTCTTTGTTACCCCGGAGCGTATGACATACGCGCTTAATGCAGAGAGGGGCTACTCCATCTGGAAGGCAAAGGGAGGCAGGGAATCCATAGGACTCTCGCCGGACGGAAAGGCGCTCTACGTAAAGACAATGAAGGATACCATCATAGCATTCAATGCGCAGAGTCTGCTTCCGGAGAAGATATGGCAGGTGAGCGCAGAGTGCGGCTACGAGATTGCCCCAACCCCAATAACATCTGTGGCAGGAAGATGCAAAGATGGAAAGGGTCTTATCTTTATCCCGACAGATAAGGGAAACATAATTGCACTTAATGCTTCAGACGGCTCCATAGCGTGGAAGCACAGAAGCGGATTTGCTCTTGTGAACTACATACTTCCCGTAGGCAAGAACAGATTGCTTCTCACCACAATGGACGGCATTGTCTCTATGCTGGAATATTAAACTCTTATTTGGAAAGATATTCTTTAAGAAGTCTCTCCTTAAGGAGAGCCATACCAACTGTAGCCTTCTCTACTATCTGCTCTGCAGAGAGATATGAGAGGGCTATTGGTTTAGGGTCTACTACATAGATTTTACACCCAGGTTTTGTATAGTTGACCAGTCCGGCCGCAGGATAGACCACAAGGGAGGTGCCTATAACAATAAGTATATCTGCCTGGGATACAGCCTCTGCAGCCTCCTTAAGCCTTGGAACCGACTCTCCGAACCACACAATGAAGGGGCGCAGTCTTGTTCCGTCCTTATACTTCTCTCCGGGGAGGATATCCCTGTAACCAATCTCTATGGAGTGCTCCTCGTCCCGCTCACCGCGAGCTCTTGTAATCTCTCCGTGCAGATGGATAATCTTGCTGCTGCCTGCGCGTTCGTGCAGGTTGTCTATATTCTGGGTTACCACCGTAACATCAAAATATCTCTCCAACTCTGCAATAATCTTGTGTGCCTGGTTTGGCTCCCTCTTCTGCACATCCCTCCTGCGCTGATTGTAGAAATCAAGCACAAGCTGAGGGTCTCTGTACCATCCCTCAATGGAGGCAACATCCTCAACTCTGTAATTCTCCCAGAGTCCGTCACTATCCCTAAAGGTACTTATTCCGCTCTCTGCGCTTACACCGGCGCCGGAGAGCACCACAAGCTTTTTCATATTATCTCTACGGTTGATGAATCTATCCAGCCCTGTCTGCCGTCGGCAAGCTCTATCTTCATCCATCTGCCAACATTCTCCAGCACCTCCACCTTTGTGCCATTATGCAGGATGAAGAGATTGTTGCCATTGGCATCGGGAGAACTCTTGATATTGCTTACTGCGCTCACAACTATTGCATAGCTGTTGTCTGTTGCATTGTTGCGCATACTCCAGGAGAAGGCAAATGCGCCCGCCATAAGCAGAAAGGCAAGAATTGCCGCAACAAAGGAGAACTTTCTGAAGCCCATACTCCCCGCAAAGCGATAGAGCAGCAGGAGAACCAGCACCGCCACCAGCAGTACAAGCCCCGCAACCGCCCAGCTGTTGGAGGAGAGGGAATCCCTCATATTGCGCACCCAGGTAACCAGCACAAACTCCGGCAGCACCTCTATCTTATCCAGAGTGTGAATCTGCGCAATCTTTATATTGTTTGCAGCATCCTTGTTTGCAGGATTAAGCTTAAGAGCTCGCTCATAGTAGAGTATAGCCCTTGCATTGTCGCCCAGCTTATAGTGGGTATTCCCCATATTATAATAGAGCCTCTCAGACACAACTCCCTTATTCTCAATTGATTCATAGAGTTCCAAAGCGCGCTTCCACTCTCCAAGTGAGTAGGCGTCATTTGCCTTTGGCCAAATATCCTCCGGTCTCTCCTGCGCGGCAACCACAAGAGCGGAGAGCATTGCAGATAGTGCTAATATTGTAACAATAAACTTCCTCATAATCCAACTCCCTCCTAATATTTATTCTCAAAATCGGAGATAACCTCAATTGCCCTGTTGTAGAGGTTCTCCGGCGACGCCTCGGAATCCTCTCTGGAATACCTTGCCATCTCGCACTCATCCAAGAGCGCAAGCAGCCTCTCAACCAGTCCCTCGTCCATTCTCTTGGCAAGAAGCGTCTCCTTAATGGTATCCCGCTGCATCTCTGCAAACTGAATGGAGAACTTGTCGCTCACATAACCCAGCAGCGCCTTATGCACCTCCTCGTAAAATGGAGTACTCAGCTTCTGCTCCAGATAGCTGCTTGCCATCTTAAGCCTGCTCTTGGCAACCTTGTTGGCCCTCTTGTTGCGCACACGCCTTACATCTCCCCTCAACCTCTCTCCTGCCAGCAGCCACCTGTAAATGAGGTAAGCAACAAGCAGCAGGGCAACCACAACGGCAAAGAAGAGCAGACTGCCAAAAAAGAACTCCCCTCTCTTTGCAAAGTGCGGCCTGCCCATAGAGATATATCTGATATCGCTTCCCAAAGTAACCACATCCTGCTTGCTCAGTCCGGAGATTACCCCGGCTGTGGAGAGGCTCTTCTCCCCCTTGGCCACCTGCACCTTAATGGAATCGCTTGTAAGAGTCACATACTTGCCACCTGCAATATCA
>SFUD01000198.1 GCA_004561775.1 bacterium
TGTGCTTCACAGGCGTTATCCCGACAAGAGAATGAAGGTTATCCCGATAGATATTAAAGGGCTTTTGGCGGGCACCGCGCAGAACATTAAGCTTCAGAAGAACGATATTCTCTATATTCCAAGCATTTACGACCTTAAAGAGGAGGAGACCATAACAGTATCTGGAGAGGTTTATGCCCCGGGCTCTTACCCTTATGCGGAGAATACTACTCTGGAGGATATTATCATTCAGGCCGGCGGTCTTAAGATCTCTGCCTCTACCGTAAGGGTAGATGTGAACAGGGCGCTTAACGACCCTACTGCAAAGAGCAAGAAGAGGGAGATCTCTGAGACCTTCTCCTTTGGCATAAAGGATGGTTTTGTTGTGGACGGAGAGCCTGGTTTTATTCTTAAACCTTATGACCAGGTTATTGTAAGGCCTTCGCCGGGCTACACCCCAACTATGAATGTTACTGTTTTGGGAGAGGTGCAGTTTGCCGGAACATTTGCTCTCTCTCTCAGAAACGAGCGCCTTAGCGATATTATCTCAAAGGCAGGGGGCATTACTGAGTTTGCTTATCTTAAAGCCGCCACTCTTACCAGAAAGGCTACAAAGACAGAGCTGGAGATGCAGCAGAGGGTTAATGAAATGATTGAGCATAAAAATCTTATCTCCAAGGATACACTTCTTGTAAAACAAGATACCATAAAGGATTATTATACTATTGCAATAGATTTGGAGAAGGCTCTTTCCAATCCGCACTCGGATGCAGACCTGGTTCTAAGAGAGGGTGATTTGATAAATGTGCCGCAGTATATTAATGTTGTAAGGATATCGGGAAATGTGAATAGTCCTAATGTTGTAACTTACAATCCTAAAGGAGATTTGTCCTATTATCTGAGTTGTGCTGGAGGTTTGGCAGAGCGCTCCAAGAGGAGCAATATCTATGTTATCTATCCTAACGGTATGATAAAAAGAGTGGGTGGCAGTGCGGCCGCTTCTGAGATTGAGCCGGGCTCGGAGATTGTTGTGCCACGCAAGGCAGAGGGCAAGTGGACCACAGCTACAACATTATCCGCGCTCTCTACATTCTCTTCTATTATGCTGGTGGTAGCAACTCTCATTAACAACCTTAAATAGTGGAGCTTATGAAAGAGATGAATGAGAAGCAGCAGGGTGCTGCAATGGAGGATATGGCTGCTGCAAATAAATCTGCAAATGAGCCTAAGCAGGCTGTTGTGCAGGAGGAGGCAGAGGTGGATATGATGAAGTATCTGCTTATGCTCTGGGAGCAGAGGAGAAGGATTATAAAGATTACTGCGGTCTTTATGCTGGTGGGCCTTGTTGCGGCTCTTATGGAGACCAGAATCTATACCGCCAAGATGACCTTTGCGCCGGAGTCAAGCAACGCTTCGCGCAGCGGAGGCCTCTCAAGTATGGCGGCTATGCTGGGTATTGGAGGCCTTCAGCTTAATAATGGTCCCGATGCTTATAATGTGCTCTTTTATCCCGATATTGTCTCCTCTACACCATTCTTGGCAGACCTTGTAGATGTGTCTGTTGTTACAAAGGAGGGCGAGAGAATGACCTATGCAGAGTATTTGCAGAATGATGAGAGATGGTCTCTGACCTCTCTGCCTATGAAGGCGCTTGGCGGCATTATCTCTCTCTTTACAGAGAAGAAGGAGAAGCCGGTGATTACGCGAGACAGCATAGATCTCTTCCATCTTACAAAGCCTCAGTTCAATATGTTTAAGGCTATGAGGCTTAGTCTGCAGATGACGGTAGATAAGAAGACGGGAGAGTCGGAGATTACCTGTACCGCTTCAGATCCCTTTGTGGCTGCAATTGTGCTTGATTCTGCCAGGGCTCACCTGCAGCGCTATGTTACGGATTACAGAACCAGCAAGGCGCGCGCAAATCTGGTAAACTATACAAAGATGGCAGATGAGGCCTACAAGAAGTATCGGGAAGCAAGCGATGCTCTGGCATATTTCCAAGATCATAACAAGGGACTTATCTCCAATGCGGTCCTTACGGAGAGCAATCGCCTGCAGAATGAGCTTAATATTGCAAGTCAGGTTTATACGCAGATGAAGCAGCAGGAGGAGGTGGCCAAGGGCAAGGTTTATGAGGATAATCCTATCCTTGCTGTTATTCAGCCTGCATCTGTTCCAATGCAGTCCTCTAACAGCAGGAAGAAGATTCTTTTGGTCTATACCTTTTTGGGCTTTATGGCCGCCAGTGCCTGGGTGCTGCGCAAGGAGCTGCTTAGCTTAATCCCTCTATCTGGCCGTCAATAACATCTATTCTCTCTGCCTGAGGTGATTTGGAGAGGCCGGGCATTCTCATAATGTCGCCTGCTATTGCCACAATCATCTCAGAGCCGGAGTTTATTACAAGGTCTCTGATATTTATATTGAAGTTCTCCGGAGAGCCGTAGAGTTTGGCATCTGCGCTAAAGGAGTATTGTGTCTTGGCTATGCATACAGGGTAGTCAGACATTCCAAATTCTTCTATTCTCTCTATCTGCTTTAGCGCTGTTTTGCTGAATGTTACGCTCTTTGCGCGGTAAATGTTGCGGCATACGCTCTCTATCTTTGCGCGTATCTCTGCATTGTTTGGATAGGTGAACTTTAGCGGCTGGGAAGGGTTTTTCTCTATCTGCTCCACTACAAG
>SFUD01000199.1 GCA_004561775.1 bacterium
TAGATGAATTTTTGCATTTTGGCAATTCGCAAATAGTATTTTTGTACCATGACACCGAAAAAATGTGTTGCTCTCTTCTCGATTTGCTCGGTCGCAGGCCTTATGATTGCCTGTGGACAGAACGAAAGCACCGAAGGACGTTTGCAGGTCAACAAAAAATATGTTTTGGAATCCTGGCCGGATAGCGCCTACATCGCCGATTTGGATTCCATTCTAAAAGCCGAACCTTTGAAACCGGGCGCCGATAGCGAACGCACGGAACTCACCATTTACTCGGGGAACATTCCAACGATTCACCTTCCGGGCCAAAAGAAGGCTTCAAAGCAAGCAACCGCATCTGCGGAAAAGCGAACCGTTGCAGCCAGTCCAGCGAACACGGCCAAGCCGGCGAAGACCGCGGAGCGCTTTGCGGACAACTTCATGAACGCGCTCGGAGCTTTGCAGTCCGACCCGACGAACACTTCCAAGTACAAGACCGTTTCTGCGAAGTGTCTTGATAGACTGCTTGTTACCAACTGTTCTCTTGGTAGCTTTGATAGTAATGTGTTCCATTGTAATAAATTTAAAAATGTGTTACTCAGTTTGGATTCTCCAAACCCCATTACACCAAAAAAGTACTCTTTTTTGTTGCGGGCGCAAAGGTAATAAAAAATACTATTTCTTAAAATATCTGTTGAACAAGCCCTCAAATCCTTTGCCGTGGCGAGCCTCGTCCTTAGCCATCTCATGAACTGTATCGTGGATAGCGTCCAGGTTCTGAGCCTTTGCATTCTTAGCAATACGGAATTTGTCCTCGCAAGCGCCAGCCTCTGCCATCATACGCTTCTCAAGGTTTGTCTTGGTATCCCAAACAACCTCACCAAGAAGCTCTGCAAACTTAGCAGCATGCTCTGCCTCCTCCCAAGCGTAACGCTTGAAGGCCTCAGCAACCTCTGGATAACCCTCACGGTCTGCCTGACGGCTCATAGCCAGATACATACCAACCTCTGTGCACTCACCATTAAAGTGGGCTCTAAGATCTTTGATAATCTCAGGGTCACAACCCTGTGCAACACCAATCACGTGCTCCTGAACAAAGTTAATCTTGTCTGACTCAACTACCTCTTTGAATTTTGAAGCAGGAACACCACACTGTGGGCATTTCTCCGGAGCGGCGTCACCCTCGTGAACATAACCGCAAACTGTGCAAATAAATTTCTTTTTCATAACTTTAAAATATTGTGGCTACTTTATCATACCGGTAGCCTGGTTCCATTTATATTGTTTATAATAATCAGCAAGTTTAGTATCTGCCGGATTGCCTGGCACATAAGTGCTCACACCGCAGAAACTGCGTATTGGCAACTCTATGAAATATGGCGTAGAGGCCTTGTAAGGCACCGCCCTCTCCAGAGCGGCGGCAAACTCCGCAGAGAGGGAAGCATCCGCAATCGCATCTACAAGATCCTTCAGATCATAGAAATATTTGCTGCTGCTCCCTCTGAAATAGGGTTGCAGAAGGGATAAATCCAACGAGGCAATCCTCTCTCCATACTGGTCAAAGACCCTCTTGGCCACCTCTGCCACCTCTGCCAGCTTGGAGCAATCCATCAGTGCCACTGTAGCAGAGCGCTCCGCGCCGGATTTGGCATTATAGTAATCGTAGTACTCCCTGCATACCGCAGCATAATCGGGAGTACTCTTAAAGATATGCTGCATAATCTTATGGTATGGAAAACTCTCCGTAAGAATCTCCGCAGGGGAGCCTATATAATAATCCACACTATCCTTCACCTCATAGGCTGTCTCAATTCCGCCCATAAAGCAGGCATCCATAAGCATAAAGGAGAGTTTGTAAGGAATTGCCTGCGCCAAATCCCTTATCTCCAGTTCAACTTTGCCGTCCAGACCGAATGTGCGCTGGGGAGCGCTTCCCGATACCTCCTGCGCTGCAGAGGAGGAACTTGTAAGAGGCGGAATCCACCCTGTGCCGTGAGACCAGAGAATTAGCCCGTAACTATCTGCAGGAAAGAGAGCCTGCGTTACATTCAGAGCCTGCGTAAGAGCGCTCTTTGTAGCGGAGACCCTTGGAGGAAATCTGTATGCGGTATCTGCCACCACCGTGCCCTCCTCGCCCTTTTTTATATGCAGCAGCACCGGATCCATTCCTGCGCAATGCTTATATACAAGCAGATTGCCCTCATCTGAGGGGATATAGCCATTCTGCAGCCTGGATATGGAGTTCTCCGCATCGTTGGAGAGATTGTTGTTTGCCACCATATAGAGCAAGACCGTCTTGGGCCTCTTTACAACAACAATCTCCTCCGTCTCCGCCTTCTTGCAGGAGAAGAGGGTGAGCGCCATAGCCAAAGCGCAAAAGAGAAACCTTATGTGCATGCCTCCTGTTACCATATTCTACAAAGATAATAAAACTCCGCAATTTTTGTACCGCGCTGCTATTTTTTAAAGATAAAATAGACAGCCAACACAAGAAAGACAAAGGCAATGAGATGATTTGTCCTAAAATGCTCCGTCTTGAAAAAGATGGCGGAGAAGCAGACAAAAATAAGCAGCGTAATAACCTCCTGAATCACCTTAAGTTGGACAAGGGAGAAGGGCCCTCCCATTCCTTGAAATCCAATCCTGTTTGCAGGCACCTGGAAGCAATATTCAAAA
>SFUD01000200.1 GCA_004561775.1 bacterium
ACAGAGGACTGCCGGCAGGGACGCTGCTGCGAAGAGCCATCGGGAAGACGCTGCTGGCAGGGGCGCTGCAGCGAAGAGCCATCGGGAAGATGCTGCTGGCAGGGGCGCCGCAGTGGCAGAGATACTGCTGGCCGGGGGCGCCGCAGAAGACCGTGGGAAGCGGGTACGGCAACAAGCTCCGGCAAGGCAAGCAATCTGCCGGAAGGGATGCACCATCGGGAAGACGCTGCCGGCAGGGGCGCTGCAGCGAAGAGCCATCGGGAAGCAGGCAAGGAAAGAGCCCCAGCTGCAGGCAAGGAAAGAGCCCGCGCGGCAAGCAGGGAAAGAGCACCCCGCGCTGCAAGCGAACAAAAAAGAGAGCGGCAAAACCCACTCTCTTAAGCCCGCTCTAGTGATGACCGCTCTCGTGCGTGTTACAGGAGCTCGCCCGCGGGGGTCTTCACAATTACTACTGTGCTCTTTGGAACTTTTATGGTGATGCTGCCGCGGTTGCCCACCTTGTATGGCTTCTCTTTGGAGATGGTGACAGGTTTTATGGTAATAAGGGAATCTTGCATAGTGTAAAGATTATCCATATCTGAAAGTGTAGAGCGGCCGTCGCCAAAAGTTTTGTACACCTTGTTCACTATCATATTTGGAGAATCCTCCTGCTGCACAATCTTAACCCACGGATAGACCTCAAACTCATATCCGTGTTTGTCTCTGGCCGCATAAACATACGAGAAGGAATCAAAGAAAGGGATGGGCCTCTTCAGCCAGCCACAAATAAGTTTAACATCCGATCCATCATCGTCACTCCAAGCAGACGTATCCCCTTCTGATATCCTCTCCATAAGCGTAGTGTTGCACCGCTTAAACTCCACATAAAGAGTATCATACACCTTTGGAATATTCTCCTCAACCAGGCTCCGTTGGGTGTCAATGGCATAAGCAAAGTAATTAAACCAGAGAACTATTGAAGCCACAACGGAAAGAATCCATACAATAAAGATTACTATGCCCGGACGCCACTTTGGAGCTTTAAGATTAAAGAGCAGCATTATTGCGGCATAGATAATTCCCAATGGCGGAAGATAGAGAGCCAAATAGGTGCATATCTTAGTAATCCACAGAGGATACTCCGCATAAAGATAAGAGACAAATTCTCCTCCCGACATATTATTAAAAAAGACCGTGCCCCCAAAAACCACTACTGTCACCGCTATCAGCCAACCCAATGCAACCAAAGCAAGCGCCAAACCTACAATAATACCAAAGACTCGCCCTGCTCTGGATTTGCACGGGGAAGCATTGCACCTTCTTTGAGCGGCATAGCTCCCTTTATTAATCTTCTGCTCAATCTCGTCAAAGGCATTCTGGGTCCCGAACATAGAGTATCTCTGCTGTACAGTTCTTGCTGCAGGCATAATTATCCACAGAATAATGTAAGCAACAACAAGATACCCGCAACCCCTGCCAAGGAGATAAATGGATGGCGTTACAAGAGAGATTGCCGCAAGAAATACCCATATCAATCTTACCCACACTGCATCAATCTTAAAATATGCGCCCAATCCACTGCATACTCCGGCAATAACCCTATTGTGCACGTCCCGATAGAGCCTCTTCTTAAGCCCGTTGGAAGCAGCGCCAGCCTGCTGCTGCGAGCCCTGCTGCGAAGCCTGCTGGGATGCCTGCTGCTGCGAAGCCTGCTGGGAAGCCTGCTGCTGCGAGCCATGCTGGGATGCTTGCTGCGAACCCTGCTGCTGCGAGTCTGCGGAAGCATCCTGCGCCTCTCCGAATATCTGCGAAGGGCGTCCAAGGAGCGCTATTGCATACTCCACACTCTGCATTGAGACAACACCATCGGGAGCAGTCCTCTCTGAGAAAATCTCCGCAATGCGCTCCTCTATATCGTTGAGTATCTCGCACTTCTCCTCCTCGTCTTTGTAGTGGTTGCCAATCTCGTTCAGATAATTGTCCAACACTATGCACCCCTCCTTGTCTATAGTAAATGAGGCTCCGGCCAAACTTATTCTAACTACTGCATTCATATTAACTACCAAATAAATAACACCATTTAATACTACCTGTTCTTTATATACTCTATGGATTGGATTACACCATTCCAGGCCGCATCCATATCTGCCAGAGCCTCATAACCTTTCTCTGTTAATGCATAATACTTTCTTGGAGGTCCCTGCGGGCTCTCCTCCCATCTGTAACTCAGAAGTCCCTGATTCTTAAGGCGAGTAAGCAAGGGATAGAGAGTTCCCTCAACCACAATCATATCCGCCTCCTTAAGATCCGCTATCAAAGTTGTAGCATAATAGTCTCCCCTCTTAAGAAGTCCCAATATGCAATACTCCAATACGCCTTTGCGCATTTGAGATTTTATATTCTCTACATTACTATCTGCCATAACCGTAACTATTTAGATTTATTAGAAAATTTGCCAAGATTCTCTGCTGTAGGAGCAAGGCCCCTCATCTCGCACTTCTGCACAGGATTAACTGCCAAAGGCGCAACTATCCAAATAATAAGATATACCCAAAAGCCAAGTGTTCCAAAGAGCAATGCTATAAGGAAGAGCACCCTAACAAGTACCGGATCTGCGCCAAGATAAAACCCAAGTCCGGAGCA
>SFUD01000201.1 GCA_004561775.1 bacterium
ACCATTGCTGTTGCCTCTCCCTTATAATCCTTCTCCCAGAGTTCCAGGCGCATCTGGTGCTTGTAGACCTCTGTCTCCCAGGAGCAAAAATATCTTAAAGTATGTGCCATTATGTAGTCCTTAATTTCTTCTGATTAACGTTCTTGATTACTGCTACCAGTTGTGTTCCTTCGCCCCTCAACTCGCCACTTACCTGCACTACCGGCTGCTCAGCTGTCCACGTATTGGTATAACCTTTTGGAACGTCCAGAGTACCTCCACCTGCTACACCAGTCGCTGCGCCTCCACTAGTAACATTGCTAAATGCAGCAGATACCATTGCAGCAAGTGCAACCAAAGCAGCACCTACAGCAATAGCAGCATAAGGATTACTCAAAACGCTTTTAAATGCAATAGCTGCAATACCTAGTTGGATAAGCATCTGTCCTACCTGGCTAATACCCTTAGCGAGGATATTGAGGATATTATCCATAAAATTATCCATCGCATCAGCTTCTCCACTGAGTAAATCTCCGATAAGAGTTCCAATGCTATCAGCAAAGGAAGATACTACAGATGATAATGTAGAGGTCCAGCTTACCTCAACCTCTTTAAGTTTCTCATTTGATTTCTCCAGCGCTGCATCATCAATGCCAATCCTAACGAGTGGCTCAATAGTGATAGAATCCTCAATTTTCTTCTTGATATCTTGCAGTTCTGAACTGTTGCTCAGGTCCTGGAGTGGCTCCAAGTCCATATCCACGCGTGCGGCGGTAGTATTGATAATCTGGGTGTCAATCCTTCCTGCCAGCTCGTCCATTATGGCCTTAAACTCCTTCAGTGAGAGCAGCTGCTTAAGTTGCTCGTTGGTCATTGAGCCCATCTTGCCTATGAGTTTATCCAGCGCAGTCTCACGTTGTGAGGTTAATTCGTTTATCTCCTCCTGAAGGCTCTTATTTACCGCATCTTGCGAATAGGTGAGTTTCGCAACTTCCAGTTGCTGGTCCTCTGTCTCTTTAATCTTGGCGGTCAGTTGCTGAATATCGGAGAGTGCTGTAATCATATTCGCATACTCCTGCTG
Organism: bacterium; assembly: GCA_004561775.1. GTDB lineage: Bacteria > Bacteroidota > Bacteroidia > Bacteroidales > UBA932 > Egerieousia. The sequence continues at coordinate 1,061 of SFUD01000201.1, forward strand.
CTCCTTCCGCGCTGCATTGATAATCTCATTGCGCTTAGCCACCTGCTCCTTTTGGAACATTGCTCTCTCTGCTTCTATCTGATTAACCTGTGCTTCCAGTTCTGCCTCGGCCAGCAGGTCCTTACGTGTGGAGTTGCTCATAGCGTTCTCCATCTGCTTAAGTTCTAGTTCCCGCTGCTTCAGTTCTTTTCTACGGTTAATGATTGAGTCCTCAAGCTTAAGTACCTCCTCTAGGATATCCAGGCGCTCCTGCGCGGAGTACTTGGTCTTATCTTCAGCCTCGCGGCGCTTCTCAGCAAGTTGTATCTGCAGGTTGGAGAGTTCTTTGGTATATTGGATTTGGAGCTGCTCATACTCAATGCGCTTCTTCTCGTAGTCCTCGGAATTGTCAAACCTTTCGGAAGAGAAGGCATCTTTAATCTTTAGCCACATCTCCATAAAGGATTGGTACTCATTTTTAACTCCAAACGCTTTTTCCATTATCGCCTGGCCTACCGCAGAGGCGGTGTCTCCAAGTGAGCGCCAAACCTGCTTCAGCCGGCTCATAGATACGGCCAGCTGGTCGGAACCTTCCTGGGTTCTGGTAAAGTAAGAGTATACCGAGCCAAGCGCAGCAATAAGCACACCTATACCGCTGGCCACAAACGCTGTCTTAAGCACTCCCATAGCCTTTGTCAGTCCGCCTGCCGCGCTGGTGGCGCTGCCAAAGCCCTGCGTAACTTTGAGCAATCCGCCCTGGAAGGCTGACAAGTATGAGCCTATCTTACCAAATCCAGCACCGAAGCCTTCAAGCACATCGTTCATCGCGGAGCTCGCCGCATTATCAAAGTCCTTTATGGCGTTCTTCGCATCTGAGGCTCCCTTCTTAATGCCGGTGGTGTCGGCGGTAAATAAGGTTTTAAGGTTCAACTGTTTCATCGCAATAAATCATCAATCTTCTTTAAAAATTCTTCTGTCATCTCCTCCTTCGGTACTACGTATGTATTGGATAGTTCGTTTTCGCCTTCAATCTTCCATAGAAGCTTCGGATCTGACAAAGGTTTGCTTCTGTTAGAGTTTATAACCTGGAAGGCGTGCAATCGGAACAGAGCGGAGAGCATGTTAAATCTGTCTTTGCGGTCCTTTACAAAAAAGTGGAGTTTAAGAAAAAAAACGCCCAGGCGCATTCTTCTAAACTCCCCCTCATCCATGCCCATAGCGCCCAGGGCGTAACCCTTTATCTGAAAATAATCCAGCGTCTCCTCTTTTTTTTTGAGTCAGTATCCTTTTCTTTCTTCAGATGCGAGTCTGTCTGCTCTGCCAGTATCTGCATGAATGCAGTAACCTCAGCCATACCAATCACCGTAGAGAAGCTATCGCGTGTGAACGGAAAGACCGGCGCTCCCTCTGTTGCCTGACAACCATAGTAGAGAGACCAGAACATAAGTGTTGTTATGTCCTGTGGCTTCCACATCTTAGGGTTCTGCAGCGCATTGAGAGAGCAGCTGCCCTTCTGCTCAATCAGCTTCTCTATCGCAGCCCAGCACACCGAG